>JBCCLI010000119.1:0-16001 GCA_039026975.1 Bacteroidota bacterium
AATTCTGGAAACATTAGGCTTTATACTCTGCATCATTTTCTCCGTAAAGTGATGCAGGGATTCTTCATTCTTCTTTTGTCCATTTACATACTGCGCACTCAATTTTTTAAATGCTTGCGCCTCTGATTTAAGCGTCTCCCTTTCTGTTACCTCCAGTATCCCTATCCTGATGTATTTTTCCACCCCTCCCTCTTTCATGGGAATAATGTCTATCTGCCAACAACGAGGTGAAACACCCGCCCAAACTATTTTTTGTTCATACTTATGCCAGGAAGGATCACAGCCAAACAGGGATAGAAAGCCCCCCCGTAAATCATGTTCAAAGGAAAGCAGCCCTTTTAAGAGGGAACTTCTCTGAACCAGTGGATTCACAAACAGTATATTCCAATTTGTGTCAGTAATGATGATTCCTTCCTGAGAAGAGGATTCCACCCCAAGCCCCTCCAGGGAGTCAGGATTTTGGAAATAAGGGGTAGAAAGAGTGGTAGATTCAGAAGTGCTAGGGGAATATTTATTCTGAAACCAACGTTTCAAGTTCTGTGGTTTAAACATTCCCAATATTCACAGGCTTTATACGGCGGAAAGAAGGGAAATTTCGTGAGAATCTGAAGCGCATATTTAGGACATTCTATCACGGCTTTTGGAGATAAATTCGTCTTACAACTGCCCTAGAATGCTAAGCCGTCAATTGATTGAGAAAATCTTCAGTATATTCGTAACATATTTTGATAAAAAGCAAAGTACACAACCTACATGGTGTTTCTTAATCCGGTGGCTCTGTGGGGCCTTCTTGCTGTAGCAATCCCAATTATTCTTCATTTTTTCAATCTTCAGCGCCCACAGACCATTCTTTTTAGCAATATTTCCTTCATCAAAGAAGTCAAGCAGACTGTCCTTAGAAGACTCAAGCTTAGGCAGCTTCTACTCCTGCTGAGTAGAATATTATTAATTGCGTGTTTAGTTATTGCCTTTGCCAGGCCTGTGATAGTAGAAGAAACCAGGAGCAGCCTGTCAGGAAACAGATCTGTAGTTATCCTGGTGGATAATTCTTACAGTATGAAGGCTGGAAATGAAAATGGGCCCTATTTCCAGCAAGCCCTCAGCCTCAGCAGAGACATTATAGATGCCTACGACCGCCAGGATGAATTCCTGGTTATGACTACGAGTGACCCTAAGCTGAACTTCAATTTTGATGAGCAAGAAACAGTAAAAGAAGAGCTGAAAAATTTTACTGTCAGCCAGAACACGCGTTCTCTCTCCAGTATATCTGCCATTACGGATGATGTATTCTCCAGGTCTAGTAATCCCAACAGGCAACTATATCTTATCAGTGATTTCCAATCCTCCACTCTTTTTGCTGATAGCAGCATGACTGACCTCTGGCAAGACAGCCTTACCCAGGTAAAGTTACTGCCCATAGCTACCAGAAAGCCTAATAATGTGTACATAGACCAGCACCGTATAAATTCTCAAATCATTGAAAAAGGAAAACCAGTAGAGTTATTTATGAAACTGGTAAATGATGGGGAGGCGGACAGAAAGGACCTGTATATTAATGTGGTAGTCAATGGAAAAGTATCTGCCAGAGATAACGTCAACCTGCAAGCTGGCACAGAATGGGAAAATACCCTCACTCTTACCCCCACACAGAGCGGATGGCAGTCCGGATACATAGAAATAGATGATTATCCCATTAATTTTGACAACAAAAGGTATTTCTCATTCTATGTTCCTGAGAAAGAAGATATTCTAGTGATAGAAGATGAACCTTCACCTGCTATCAGGATATTGTATGAGAATCTTTTTGAGCAGTTTAGTCCTACCTTTATTACCAGCCGGCAGACTGGAAGTGTGGACCTAAACGTTTATAAATCTGTCATTTTGGTGGGAATGCGTTCCCTGAGTTCCGGCTTCTCAGAGAGACTGGTGAGCTTTATCAAGCAGGGAGGAAGTATGATGTTCATCCCAGGCCCTGACTTACAGATAGATGCGGTCAATCCCTTGTTTGAGACCCTATCCATTGGGAAGTTTGATAGACTTATTTCCGTTTCTGAAGGACAGGTTGCTGAATACGTGGACCTGGAGCATCCCATTTTTGAAGGGGTATTCACGGAGGAGGACAGCAGGCAGTTTGATGGGCCTGTAGTTTATAAATATTATCCATTCACCTCTCTAAAAGGATCCGTACAAACAAAAATTATGGGCTTGAACAGGCTTCAGCCTATACTGCTAGAAGCCAAAGCAGATAATGGGCTTTGTTTTATTTTCAGCACCTTTCCGGAACAGGAATGGACGGATCTGTCCGTGAAGACTATTTTTGCGCCCATCATCTTTAGGGCCACCCAACTGATGAATCAATCCCAAGCAGTCCAATACAACCAGCTCATAGGTGCCTACCAGCCCAAAATAGTTCAGACTACCCTACGTGAGAATATTAGCCTGCAATTAGAAGATGATCCTGAAAGTTCTCCAATTATAGTGGAACAGTACATCCAGAAAAACGGAACCCTGCTAACCTTTGACGCTTTGGATTTGGCAGAAGGGAACTACCTGCTGTCTCAGGGAGATAAACTACTTGAGAAAATATCATTCAATATCTCTGATGAAGAATCCCAAATGGACTATAAGAGTTCCTCGGAATTAGCCACCCTCTTCTCGGAGCAGACAGTTAGCTCGGTGGAGGTTATGAAAGCCCGTTCTTCTGAAATTATAGACAGGGTAGCCCAGGAAAAAGAAGGCGTCCCCCTTTGGCGGTATTTCATCTGGGGGGCAGTAGCATTTTTGTTAATTGAAGGCTTACTTGCAAAGTTTACTGACAAACAGAAAATTGCCGTCAATTAATGAAAGCCTACTTCATCCCATCTGTCACCATTGTTGACCCTACCTCCAGCCACCACAATAAGACTGTTAGCTTACATCTTAAGGAAGGAGTAATAGCAGATATTCTACCTCCTAACTCCTCAGCACCTGCTTCCACTGAGGTAGTAACATTTTCTGAGGGCAGCTGTGTATCCCCAGGCTGGCTGGATCTGTGCGTTCACCTGAATGATCCTGGATATGAGTGGAAGGAAGACATAGATAGCTTAGCCAGGGCAGCAGCCTTGGGAGGGTTCACAGATATTCTCTGCTACCCAAACACCCATCCTGTAATGGATAATGCTCATCTCATTCAAGGAGTAAGAAGAAGAACCCAGCACTACCCTACTCACTTTTGGTTTTGTGGTGCCATTACAGAAAAGGCTGAAGGGAAGCAACTGGCAGAACTGTATGACATGGCACAGGCAGGCGCTGTAGCCTTTACAGATGGGCTTAGCCCGGTAAGCCATGCAGGTGTGTTAAAAAGGGCACTTGAATATTGTCAGGCTTTTGGCGGTAGGCTGATCAGCATGCCTATGGACGGGGACATGATGGGCGAGGGGCAGGTAAATGAAGGTAATACCTCCCTTAGTTTAGGCATGAAAGGGATCCCTGAAATAGCGGAAACTTTATCAGCCATTAAGGACTTAGCATTGCTCTCTTATACAGGAGGAAGAATGCATTTTCAACCTGTCAGTTCTGCTGAGGTCATAAAAAATATATTTCAGAAGCGGGAAGAAGGGTTTGAGGTGAGTAGTGCAGTAGCCATTCCTCATCTAGTTTTATCAGATGAGGTGCTGGTAGAATTTGATTCTCTCTATAAACTACTTCCTCCTTTAAGGTCCCAACAGCAGCAGGAAGACTTAGTAAAGATGGTGCAGCAGGGGTATGTACAGGCTATTTGTTCCGGTCATCAGGCTCAAGGTATGGAAGAAAAAAATAATGAGTTTAGTATCTCGGAGTTTGGGATGCTGAATTTACAAACCACTTTTTCCTTAGCCATGACCCATCTTGTAGCTAAAAAGCTTTTGAGTATGGATCAACTTATCAGTTTATTATCTCATGGTCCCAGGGAGGTATTAGGATTCCCAGTACATGCAGTAGAGGAACAGGCTGAAATAGGACTTAGTTTCTTCCATCCTACAGAGAGGTGGACCCTGAAAGAGGAGGATATCCCCTCCAGGGCCAGGAATACTCCTTTCCTTGGGCATACTTTCACAGGGCGTGTAAAAGGAGTGTATGCCAAGCAGGTGCTGGAGATCAATACTTAGAGATATTTTATGAAAGTATGATATTTCCAACAATTCATAATCTCATAGATTAATATTCTCAAAATTGGTAATGAGAAAAGAATTATTACCTTTGGGCAGTTTTAAGCTAACCTAACCTATCTAAGGCATGAAATTTAGTGCGAGTCAAATCGCCAGTATGATTGGGGCCACAGTGGAGGGAGACGGAGCTGCAGAGGTTTTTACTATCACTGATATAGAGTCAGGCAAGCCGGGAGGCATTACCTTTCTAGCTAACCCTAAATACATCCCCCACATCTATAAAACTGAAGCATCAGTAGTTATTGTCCATCAAGACTTTCAGCCTGAAAAGCCTCTCACTTGTACCCTCCTTAAGGTTAAAGATCCTTATTCCGCTTTTGTAAGCATGCTGGAAGCAGCCCAGGCTGTCCAACAATCCTCCTTAGTAGGGGTAAGTGATCATAGTTCCATAGATCCGCAGGCAGAAATAGGAGAGGATGTTTATGTGGGTGCCTTCGCTTTTATCTCCGCCGGTGCCAAGGTAGGAAAGGGATGTAAACTCCATCCATTTAGCTTTATCGGAAAAAATGTTTCTGTAGGAGACTACTCTATTATACATCCTCACGTTTGTCTTTATGATAATACGCAGGTTGGAAATAAGTGCATCCTCCATACGGGAGCCAAAATAGGAACTGATGGGTTTGGGTTTGTACCCCAGGAAGATGGGAGCTTAAAAAAAATTCCCCATTTAGGAAATGTGGTTCTAGAAAATGAGGTAGAAATAGGGGCTAATACTACAGTAGACAGAGGCACCATGGGCTCCACCCGTATTAAGAAAGGGACTAAGCTGGATAATTTGGTTCAGATAGCCCATAATGTAGAAATAGGAAGCTACACGGTCATAGCTGCTCAGACAGGCATAGCAGGCAGTACTAAAATAGGGAAAAATTGTATGATAGGTGGACAAGTAGGCATAGTGGGCCACTTGGAAATAGCAGACTATACAAAGATAGATGCCCAATCAGGTGTCAATAAAAGTATCAAGAAGGAGGGACAGGCATTTAGAGGGTCTCCTATTCAGCTGCATAGAGATCAGCTTAAATCTGAACTCATGTTCAGAAAACTCGTTAGTATGCAAAACAGAATAGAGGAACTGGAAAAGAGACTTAGCGAGCCGTCCCAGGGGAAAAAGTGATTATGTCTGAAATGGAAAACAAACAGCACACAATAGCCAAATCTACTACCCTTAGCGGAAAAGGGCTTCATACAGGTGCTCAGGTGAACATTACCTTTAAGCCTGCACCTCCTAATCACGGTTATAAATTTAAGAGAATTGACTTACCTAATGCTCCCATCATACATGCAGTAGTAGATAACGTAGTGGGTACCCAGCGAGGCACCACTATAGAAGAAAATGGGGCTAAAATGCACACAGTAGAACACACACTAGCTGCTGTGGCGGGTAACCAAATAGATAATATTTTAATAGAAGTAGATGGACCTGAGCCTCCCATAATGGATGGAAGTGCTAAAGCCTTTTCTAAAGCCTTACAAGAGGCAGGGATTATAGCTCAGGAGGAGGACAGAGAGTATCTGGTCATTGAAGAACCCATCTCATACGAAGAAGATGACAGGCAAGTAGCCCTTACGGTATCTCCCGCAAATTCCTTCCAGGCTGCCGTCAAAATTGATTTTAACTCACGGGTCATCAGACCCCAAGAAGCTTCACTCTCAGGGATAAGTGATTTTCCTGAAAGTTTTGCGGATAGCAGAACATTTGTTTTTTTACACGAACTTGAGTTTCTATTTAAGCAGGGATTAATAAAAGGAGGGGATTTAGATAGCGCAGTCGTTATTGTAGACAAAGAATTAGATGCAGCTGAAAAAGATAGACTTTGTAAGCTATTTGACATGCCTTCTATCCATATAGAGGCTGGGGTGATGAATAACGGATTGCGCTATGAGAATGAGCCAGCCAGGCATAAGTTACTGGATCTGGTAGGAGATTTAGCCTTAGTAGGAAAACCTATTAAAGGTAAAGTCATGGCTACCCGTCCCGGACATAAAGCCAATGTAGAGCTGGCAAAAATTATCAAGTCAAAAGCTAAAAACCATCGTCTAACCAGAAAATACCAAAAGGTGGAAAAGAAAGGCGTCATATTCGATATCAATGCAATCCGCGGAATTCTACCTCATAGATATCCATTCCTCTTGGTAGATAAGATTACAGAATTCAGTGAAAAAACCATCACTGGCGTCAAGAATGTTACCATTAACGAGCCATTTTTTGACGGACATTTTCCAGGAAACCCCATTATGCCGGGTGTGCTTCAGTTAGAGGCCATGGCTCAGGTAGGGGGAATACTATTATTAAATACGATTGATAACCCCGAAACGGTCTGGGTTTATATCGTAGCTATAGACAACGCAAGATTTAAAAAACCAGTTATACCAGGTGACGTATTAGAGTTCAAACTGGACTTACTCTACATGCGTAGAAATATGTGTAAGATGACAGGGAAGGCGTATGTAGATGGTGAACTAGTAAGTTCTACTGATATGATCGCAAGTATTGTTCCAAAAGAGTAATTATGATCCCCATCAAAACAAACAGCAATTACCCCTTATCCAGGGTGGGAGCGGGTGCTAGGATACATAAAAGTGTCCATATAGAGCCCTTTACCACCATAGAGGATGACGTAGAAATCGGAGAGGGCACTTTTATAGGTTCAAACGTCACCATTCACAGTGGCGTTAAAATCGGAAAAGGTTGTTATATCTCTCCAGGCACTGTGATCAGCCCTGAAAAAAAGCGACTCGAGTTCTGGTCTGATGAACAGAGCAGAACCAATGGCATTCACTCTGAAGTTTTGATCTCTGATAATGTTCACCTAGAGCCAAATGTCACCATGCATGGAGGTATAGTCATAGGAGAAGGTACCTGGATAGGATCTAACGTAACTGTTTATGATGGTGCAAGAGTGGGAAAACACTGTAAAATTTTCCCAGGTGCTGTCATTTCAGGGATTCCACAGGACCTAAAGTTTCACGGAGAAAAAACTACACTTGAAATTGGGGATAATACCACCATACGTGAATGTGTTACCCTTAACAGAGGGACAGACTATCACGGAAAAACTTTCATCGGGAAGAATGTACTCATCATGGCCTATGTACACATAGCTCATGACTGCGTGATAGGTGATAATGTTATCATTTCTAATTCAGTAAATCTGGCGGGACATGTAGAGATAGGTGATTCAGTAGTCATAGGTGGGGTTTCTGCTTTTAGACAATTTGTGAAAGTAGGCATACATGCTTTCATTTCTGGCGGTTCACTCGTAAGAAAGGATGTACCTCCCTACGTGAAAGCAGGAAGAGAACCTCTTCAGTATGAGGGAGTAAATTCTATTGGACTTAGGAGAAGAGGATTCTCAAGTGAGACCATCCACCATATTCAGGATATTTACCGGCATCTCTTCTTGTCAGGCATGAATAATACCACAGCTCTTGATTATATAGAGGCACACTTACATGCTACTGAGGAACGTGATGAGGTGATTACCTTTGTGAGAAATGCAAGTAGAGGGATCATTAAAGGCCATTATTCTCACTCCGGTCAAAAAGAAGAAAGAGTAGAATAACACTGATTCAAGGCTTTTTAGTATATATGCAGCTACATCCTGAAATTCTCGGGATGTAGTTTCTTTTTATCCATTAAAGGTTGGACATTCTACTAGAGAATATTGGGAAGAAGTATTATGGCAGGTGGCTGTTCAGGCATCTCAACCTTCATATAGAATCAGGTCAAAATTGGGTGATTAAAGGACCTAATGGCTCTGGAAAGTCTACCCTTATGCAAATGATAGCTGGGTCTACCGGGGCTAGTGAAGGGAAAATTTCATACCTTATACATGGTGCCTCCATATCTGGAACAGCTGTTTACCAGCAGCTAGCGTGGGCAGCTCCAGGTGTTTCCCTATTTCTTGATTTAAGCCTTAAAGAAAGTATTAAGCTGCACTTTTCTTTTAAAAAATGCTTACTGAAGGATCCCCTATCTCTAGCTGAAATACTTGACCTTGAGAAACACCTGCACAAGCCTCTAAAATTCTTCTCCTCAGGAATGCTCCAGCGTTTCTCCGTAGGCTTAGCACTCATCAGTGACACCCCCCTCCTATTATTAGATGAACCCACCAGCAACCTGGATGAAATTCAATCTGCTAAATTAATAGCCCTTATCCAGACCTATTGTGAGAATAGAACTCTTATCCTTGCTTCCAACTTGGGAAGAGAAGCCCATTTTATCCAGCATGTTTGGGAGCTTAAGCAAGCCAATTAGACTACAGGAGGCGCCATCTTGGAAAGCACCCATATGATAGCAGAAACCCCAATCATGAGGAAGAAAATCTTATCTACATCTTGCCTTGGAATATCATCTCCTCCCCTGATAACTATAGTGAGGTAGACCCCGCAAATACAAGCGATAAAAACAAAGGCGTAAGCTATGTCAAGGTATGTGGTACTAGAGAGCAAAGTGTTAAGCGTGTTCAAGAACATGATGATTTAAGTTATGACATTGAAATCCTAAGGAAGAAGTGCAGCTTCCCATATGTGATTGTGCAAGTATCAGGAGTAGACTACGGTGAAGTTATGGCCTATCTAAAATATACGGAAAATCCAATATGATGTTATAATATTATAAGATTTTTGATAACTTTTATGTGAAATTCTCAAAATTTCATTGCACAGTTAGGTTTTTATCAATTATTGAAATATCCCTGCCTTGAAATGCCCTAAGGCCTTCCTCTGAGAATCACCATTTTTCCCCCTTTACCACTCACATTGGGAATAGGCCTGATTTTGTCATAATTTTAGTTTTTACTTCTCCTTGAAGAAATAATGTCCACTTGTATGAATTCTCCTAGAACCTTTGTAGAAACAGAAAAAAATAGACTGCTGGAAGAACTTTTTGAACTCCTGCGGATACCTAGTATCAGTGCAGATTCAGCATATGCTGAGCAGGTGAAGGAAGCGGCCAGCTGGCTGGAAAGAAAGCTTACAGACATAGGGCTTCCAATCGTAACTACTTACCAAACTTCGGGCCATCCCATCGTTTTTGCTTCTACAGATATAGACCCTGCTAAATCTACCGTGCTCGTTTATGGCCACTATGATGTCCAACCGCCAGATCCTTTGGATTTATGGACCTCTCCCCCCTTTGAACCTGTGATTCAGGATGAGAAAATTTATGCAAGAGGTTCCTCTGATGATAAAGGCCAAATGTATATGCACGTGAAAGCTGTAGAGTATTTACTACAGCAAGACTCACTTCCTTGCAACATCAAGTTATTAATAGAAGGGGAAGAAGAGGTAGGAAGTGATAACCTGGACATATTTGTGGAAGCAAACAAAGAATTGCTCGCAGCAGATATGGTGTTAATCTCTGATACCTCTATGTTAGCAAATGATACGCCTTCCATTACCATAGGTCTCAGAGGAATGTCCTATGTAGAAGTGGAACTGACTGGCCCTAACCGAGATCTACATTCCGGGGTCTATGGAGGGGCTGTAGCTAACCCTATAAATGTCCTTTGTGAAATGATAGCTTCCCTGAAGGATGAGACAGGTAAAATCACCATTCCCGGCTTTTATGATAAAGTTGAAGAGCTTACCCATGCAGAAAGAGATAAGCTGGCGGAGCGGCCACATGATGAAGCCTCCTATTGTGAAGATCTGGGACTAGCTAACACAGGAGGAGAAGTGGGGTATAGCACCACAGAGCGGGCTACCATTCGCCCTACACTGGATGTAAATGGGATTTGGGGTGGCTACATAGGAGAAGGGGCTAAGACTGTTTTACCTGCTAAGGCATCAGCCAAGCTTTCTATGAGACTAGTACCTCACCAGACTCCTGAGGAGATCACTCAACTGTTTACGGATCATTTTAAAAAGATAGCCCCACCTACTGTGAAAGTGGAAGTTAGGCCCCATCATGGGGGAGATCCTGCGGTAGTTTCTACTACTTCTCCGGGCTACCTAGCCGCTGAAAAAGCGATGCAAAAATCTTTTGGGAAGAAACCTATTCCTACGAGAGAAGGAGGTTCTATCCCCATTGTAGCTCTATTTAAAAACACCCTGGGCATAGAAACCGTCCTAATGGGATTTGGCTTGGACTCGGATGCTATTCATTCTCCTAATGAGCATTATGGCATTTTTAACTACCTGAAAGGAATAGAAACCATCATTTATTTTCACCAGTTTTTGAGTGAGGGAAAATAAAACACATATGAAACCCTATTGTTTTCGTTATATTGTGGTAAGAATGGCATGAGATGCGAAGTCTGATAAAGAAATTACTGATCTGGATCAGTTACGTTTTTATATTCCTGCTCCTCCTTTTTCTCCTGCGTATTCCCATTTTCAAGGCTATGGGAAGCTACTTGGTCAAGGAAGAAACTCCTACAAAAGTAGATGCAATTTTTGTGCTATCCGGTAGCTCCTATGAGCGTGCTAAGGAAGCAGCTAAATTATATGAATTGGGATATTCTGATAGAATCTACACTACAGGTGGAAATAAAAGCCAGGATCTACTGGCGTATGGAATGGATGTGTATGACGCACATCTAACCCAAAGAGCCCTACTTCTGGAAGGCGTGGATTCAGCTGCTGTCAGGCCCTTAACTGCAGGGACTAGCACCTTCGAAGAAGCACAGCATATACTGGGATACTCTATGCAGGAAGGCTATACTAACGTCATGGTGGTTACCTCTAAGTTCCACACCCGTAGGGTAAGTAATACCTTCAAGACCGCCTTCTGGGACAGGGGAATAGTTACCCTGGTAGTGGGCGCTACCCCCATTAACTACAGTATGAGCAACTGGTGGGAAGCAGAGGAAGCCCTTGTATTTGTGAATAATGAATACTGGAAGTTAATCTATTACTGGTTTAGGTATTAATCTTTACATACCAGAGAAGGATCTATGGGATATCTGCCAAATGATTTCCCGTAAATGGCTATCCCTCCTTCTCCCACGGTTTCTATTCTTAGCGTTAGGCTACCTTCCCTTAGGGATGCTTCTAGTTGAGCCTCAGGGACAGGTACCTTTACCAAGTATCCATAGGAGCCGGCTTCTCTCAGTTTTCTATCTCTTAGCTGATGATGCCAGGAAAGTATCCCCCTATGGTCTGCCGGGTCATCTGGCAGAATGAGTTGGTCTGCCTTTTCTCCATTTATGTACACGGCTATCTCTGAAGGAAATAGCGTTTCATCCGTCATGGGATATGCATTAGGATTACTACTGGCCGCTACCCTGCCTCCCAGCATAAAATCCACCCCCTCATAAGCTTCCTGGTCTTTCACAAAGAGTTCTTTGGCCCCAGCTTCTAATACTAGGTAAGCCTCTTTCGCCTTAGTATTCTCCAAGGAAAACTGATACTCAAAATACCCCTTCCCTGCCCCGTTTACCTTTTTTCCATCCAAAACCTCCCATTGTTTCTTACTCCAGTTGGCAGCCGAAAAAGCAGCGGCTGGTTGGGAAATGATACTTCCTCCGCTAAAGGTCTCTTCAGAGATCACTTCCATATAGTAAAAGTTCCTATGGAGCGTATCTCCCTCAGCGGAAAGGGTGTATAACTGGAGAATTCCCAGTCCATTCTGATTAGGTACTTGTATGGCCACTTCTGCCAGTTCCTTCTGCATCCAGGGCTGATAGTCTACAGACCCGCTTGGCAGAGGCGTAACCGTAGTATTACCGGCCTCATCCATGAATACAAGTTGTGAATGAAGAGACAGCTGACTACCGAAATCTTCCGATGACATCACAGAAAGGAAGAGAGGTACAGCAAGCTCTGTCCCCCCTTCCACTGTACGCCCCATTTCATTTCCTGTGGATAGATACACATCTGAGTGAAAGTCTTGAAGGCTCATGCCGGGAACCAATTCCGCTAATCCAGTAAACTTTTCAGTTCTGTCAAACCTCCAGTAGCCATTCCACTCATTGATTACATCATGATGCTCTGTGTACAGCCATCCCCCTACTTTGGGAAAAGTCCTAAATACATTAATCATCCAGTGGTAGTCAAAGCTCCAATCTACATCTCCCGTACTTCCCTCATACCCCCACACATTCCCACATTCTGAGTTGAAGAGGGGCTGTTTTCCTTGAGAATATCCTGACTCAAACTGATAGCCGCTACCTGAGTAAGTGCTATCTACTATTTCCTGTAACCTATCCTGCCAGCCCCAACCCGGTAAATAGTAATGGAAGGAGTTTAGATCAGTTTCTGTATGCCCCCTTCCACAGCATATGGAGTTATCCTCCACCAGACGTGTGGGGTCAAGGGATTTTGCCAGGTAATACATAGAGGCCACCCAATCCTGGGTTTCAGCTAGGTATGTTCTTTCTTTTTCCTCTGCTGTGAAAAGCCCCCAGGTTTCATTAAACATAACCCATGAAAAGATAGATGCGTGATTATAGTCCCGCTTAATCATCTCTCGCATGGTATACTCCCATTCTGCCTGCTGGACGGGTTCAGGTTCCCCCCAGCTATTAGGGACATCCGCCATGACCAGCAGGCCGAGTTTATCTGCCCAATACAGTTTGCGGGGAATTTCAACTTTAATATGTGGCCTAATCCCATTTAAGCCTATGGATTTAGTACGTGCTATTTCAGCCTTCATAAAATCATCTGAGGGGAAGGTGTAATATCCTTCTGGATGGTAGGACTGATCCAGGGTCAGCTGTAGATATATGGGTTCATCATTTAAGGCTACATAAGGATAGTCTGTTCCGGGCAGATTTACTACTGATACCTTCCGCATCCCAAAGTAGGTGTTCACAGTGTCATCATTAAGAATGACCTTAGCTTCATATAAATAGGGATCATCCAGGGTCCAAAGTCGGGGAGAAGGAATAGACATAGTGGTATGCCCTTCTGTCTTATTAGGTAGGATGATGCCTTCTTGCTGAATGTCTCCCTCAGGTGTGGAAATGCTGCATTCAAACCTGAGCGTATCCTGAGCCATTTCCGGGAGCAGGGCCTTTACCTTGGCCACTCCTTTATCTATATTAGGACTAATGTGAACTGCCTCTACAAATTTTGTACCCCTTGCCTCTAAATATACCGTCTGCCAAATCCCTCTTGCATTTCCATATCCCTGCTTCCCATACAGAGTAAAGGCCCGTCTTTTATCGTCTACTCGAATGACTAGCCGCTGTGATTCTCCGAAGTTGATATGTTCTGTCAACTCCACGGAAAAAGGGACATAGCCGCCTCTATGCTGACCTACTTGCTGGCCGCCTATCCACACAGTGGTTTCCCAGTCTGAGGCACCTATGACCAAAAAAATACGCTTCCCCTTCCAGCTTTCATCCACCTGTATGCTTCTCTTATACCAGCCTATGTCTGCCAGATCTTCTTGCTTAGATAAGGCTGACCCCCATGGGAAAGGAACAGTAATGGTACTGCTGAACTCCTTCTCATCATCAGCAAAGCCACCTACACGCTCCCATCTTTCCGTTAGCCCTACATCTAGAGAATCAAACTGGAATGCCCACTCACCATTTAGATTTTGCCATAGGGGCCTATGAAAATCAGGCCGGGGATGTTCCGGCAGCGGAATCTCCTGCGCCATGGACAGATGACTTAAGATGATGATGGGAAAAATGAAGCGAGAAAGACTTAGTCGAAGAAATATCATGTTGATGAGTGCTTTCTCAATAAGAGTAAGTAAGGTTGGTTTCCTACTTATTAGCGCCACTAAACTTAAGAAGCACAGCCTGAGGTAGGCTGTGCCAAGGTATGTTAAGTATGTTTTCCCTGATAATTAGAAGAAGTATTCTTCTTGTATGATTTTCCCGTCCACCACTGTGTACTTGATCATTTCATCCATTTTCATTCTGCCCTGTCCTTTAAACGTAGCATCTAGTCCCATATCCATAAAAATATAGCTTCCAAAGACTTTAGGCTCACTTACGTATCCTCCATGTAGTTCTTCAATCATATCATTGAATTGTTTTCCCTTGGCTAGGAAAGCTTCTATTCCTACGGCTTCTCTGGGACCAGGGACCTCAGCCAATGGAGGTTCTATAGCTTTGGCATCAGGAGCAAATAATTCTTTGTAGCATTGCTCGTACTGGTTCTGGCTGCATAGCTCATGTAGACGCTTGGCAATTTGTTCAGTTGTCATGATAGTGATTGTTAATTAGTTATGTTTATGGTAAGTGTACGAGATTACTAAATAAATTGGTTCAATATTACCAATAAATTTAGTAATACTATGAAATATAGAAATCTTTACCTAAGACCTCCTCACATGAAAACGACCGCTGCTCTTACTGTCTTGTGTTTCTTTCTCATTCTCTTCGCATCTGCCCAGCGAGGCAAGACAAAGTATCAAGAGGAAGTATTTACAGGGTTCTTATCCTCCTCCTACACATCTGCTGCTGCCATTTCCACAGTGGCTTTAGAAAATAAGACAGACCATGAGGGTAGGACTACTGATATCCTCCTAAATCTTACATCAGCTACTACTTTCCATCCTATTTCTCTACCGCAAAGTATGATAGAGGATCCCTATGTGTCTGAGCATTACCTGAAACGAGAAATAATCCCTGCCAATGAAAGGGCCTATATGGGCTTTGCTTTGGGGGATATTAATGGAGACGCTATGGCAGATATAGCTATACAGGAAGGTGGCCCGGGAGGCCCCTTAGTCTGGTTTGCGCATACCAAGGATGCTCTGTGGGAGAAACATATTATTGCAGCTGAAAACCCCTCAGGAATTCACTTTGCCAGTGGAGATACAGATATGGAGGATATAGATGGTGATGGAGATATGGATGTACTAGGCTTTGAGCATATAGGAGAATTTCAACATAACTACACGGGAGATACCCTTTCCTCCGTACTGCATTGGTTTGAGAATATGGACAAGGGGAAGCGCTGGAAAGAGCACACCATAGGTACTTTCCCTGATTATGTGAAGGATGTAGAAATACGGGATTTCAACCGGGATGGCAAGCAAGACATAGTGGCTATTTCTTTCCGCAATGATCAACGAATCACTGTCTTTAGGCAAAACAGCGCTTCAGATTGGACTCGGGTATTTGATAGATCCATTGAAGGACTACATGAAGGGATGGATTGTGGGGACATAGATGGGGATGGGGATATAGACATAGCCACCAATGGATATTGGATAGAGAACCCTGGAGGTGATCTGACCGGTAGTTGGACACTTCACGTTTTTGATCCGCTGTGGTTTTCACAGCAGGAGGCGCATTGGCGTAGAAATGCTACCAAAGTAGTATGTGTGGATATTAATAAGGATGGGAAAGCTGAAATCTTTGTATCGCATTCTGAAAAGGATGGATATCCTGTCTGTTGGTATGAGGCACAGTATCCCAGGAACGGACACTGGCAGAAACATGTCATAGCAGAGGGGTTAACCGCTGTGCATACGCTACAAGTAGCAGATGTAAATCTAGATGGCAAGCTGGATGTGCTGGCAGGAGAGAATGGAGGTCATTTTGTAGAAACAGATGATACTCAGCGGGAGGTTCGTCTATTCCTAAATACAGGAGATAACCTACAGTGGGAGGTGATTAATCTGAAAAATGATGGCTTGTATAATGGATTACTGTATGATATCAATGGAGATGGGAAGCTGGATATATGTGGTCCTGCCGGCCATGAAAAAGATGCTTATTACATTTGGCTACATAAATAAGGTAAAGAAACATCTATCTTCTTGTTTATTTAGTTCTTCCATGAGAAATTTCAACCTGTTTACCCCTAACCCTATCTACCTATGAAAATATATGGCTATTTCCTTTTACTACCCATCTTCTTAGTAGGCTGTATACCTTCTCCTCTTCAGCAGGATCCTACTGA
>JBCCLI010000120.1:0-15834 GCA_039026975.1 Bacteroidota bacterium
CCCTTTAATGGCTTTACTGGCATTATAGATGAGGTGTACGAGGATAAGAAAAAATTAAAGGTGGTAGTAAAGATCTTTGGTAGAAACACACCATTGGAACTGAACTACTTCCAGGTTGAAAAAGAATACTAGTCATTTGGTATCAGCTGTCAGGTAAGAGTTGTGAGCCTCGAACCTGCAAAGCTTCCCCGCTGACACTGGAGATAGTATATATAAGCCCGTGAAAACGGGATTGGCTTCACAATTACAAGTGTATGGCTAAGCAAATTGAAACGTATGTAAAGCTTCAGGTAAGGGGTGGACAAGCTAATCCTGCACCGCCAATTGGGCCTGCATTAGGTGCCAAGGGGCTGAATATCATGGAGTTCTGTAAGCGTTTTAATGCTCAAACCCAAGATAAAATGGGGCAGGTATTACCAGTGGTAATCACGGTATATACAGATAAAAGCTTCGATTTTATCATCAAAACGCCACCAGCCGCTGTCCTATTGATGGAAGCAGCTAAACTAAAAAAAGGTTCATCTGAGCCTAACAGGAATAAAGTGGCGGAGGTAAATTGGGATGACATTAGATCCATAGCAGAGTCCAAGATGCCTGATCTTAACTGTTTTACAGTAGAATCAGGTATGAGAATGGTAGCAGGTACAGCGAGAAGCATGGGGATTACCGTGAAAGGAAATCCACCTTGGGTACAAGAAGCTAACTAAAACATGGTACGCTGTCTTTATGAGATAGCCCAACAATAAATAACCATGGCAGGAAAGAA
The DNA here is from genome assembly GCA_039026975.1 of Bacteroidota bacterium. Lineage (GTDB taxonomy): Bacteria > Bacteroidota > Bacteroidia > J057 > J057 > JBCBKZ01. Next base: position 767 of record JBCCLI010000120.1, read on the forward strand.
ATACAAGGAAGCCTCGGCAAAGGTAGATAGCACAAAAGCATATGAACTTAAGGAAGCAAGCCAACTGGCAAAAGATACTTCCTTCGCTAAGTTTGATGCATCTGTGGAACTACACGTCCGACTTGGGGTAGATCCAAGGCAAGCAAACCAAATGGTAAGAGGGGTAGCTACGCTTCCTCACGGAACCGGAAAAGAGGTAACAGTATTAGTCTTAACTAGCCCTGATAAAGAAGCGGCTGCTACAGAAGCAGGTGCTGACTATGTAGGTCTAGATGAATACATCCAGAAAATTCAGGGTGGTTGGACAGATATTGATGTAGTAATATGCTCTCCTGATGTCATGCCTAAGGTAGGACGTCTGGGACGTGTACTAGGACCTCGCGGTTTAATGCCTAACCCTAAGAGTGGAACCGTGACACCTGATGTCGCAAAGGCAGTAAAAGAAGTAAAAGCCGGAAAAATTGATTTCCGTGTAGACAAGACCGGTATTGTTCATGTAGCAGTAGGAAAGGTGTCCTTTTCAGCTGATCAGATTACTGAGAATGCTACTGAGCTTCTCCAGACCCTTCAGCGTCTGAAGCCAAGCTCATCAAAAGGTACTTACTTTAAGTCTATTGTCATGACCACTACTATGGGACCCGGTATTAAGTTAGATAAGGCCTCAGTTCCAGGTATTTAATAGCTAAGTAATATGACCAAGCAAGAGAAAATAGCCTTTGTTGATGAGTTAGCGGAAGATTTTAAATCTTACCCTAACTTCTACATCGCAGATGCCGGCGGTCTTACGGTGGCTGAAATGTCTGAACTACGCAGGCTGTGTTTTGAGAAGGATATCAAAATTAAAGTGATCAAGAATACATTGATTCGTAAAGCCCTAGAAAAGCTTGAAGGAGATTATTCTGAACTCTTTGATAGCCTGAAGCAGCAGTCTTCTGTGTTTTTTACCACTTCAGAAACACCTAACGTACCGGCAAAAATTATAAAGCAATTCCGTGAAGGGAATGAAAAACCTGTTCTGAAAGCTGCTTGTATAGAAACAGCAGTGTTTCTAGGGGATGATAGCCTGGAGTCTCTTACTAAGCTGAAGTCCAAGACAGAGCTTATTGGAGAGGTAATTGGATTGCTACAAAGCCCAGCGAAAAACCTTATTTCTGCCTTATCATCAGGTGGAGGGACATTGGCTGGACTCCTTAAAACTTTATCAGAAAGAGAAGAATCTGGTTCTTAAACATTACAAAAAATTAACCGAGCAATATCATGGCAGATTTAAAAGCATTTGCTGAACAGCTTGTCAACTTGACAGTTAAAGAAGTGAACGAGCTGGCCGACATCCTTAAAGAAGAGTATGGCATAGAGCCTGCCGCTGCAGCAGGACCCGTTATGGTAGCCGCCGCTGGTGGTGGAGACGGAGGCGGAGCTGCAGAGCAGACTGAATTCGACGTTATGTTACTAAGCCCAGGAGGGTCAAAACTTAATGTAGTAAAAGTCGTAAAAGCCATCACTGGTCTTGGCCTGAAAGAAGCTAAAGCTAAAGTGGATGAGGCACCCGCAGCTATAAAAGAAAAAGTATCAAAAGAAGAAGCAGAAGATATCAAGAGACAATTAGAAGAAGCTGGTGCAGAGGTAGAGTTGAAGTAAAATCTATGAGTAGATTGATGTTTCAACCTATCTGACTGTAAGATAGACCTGATTCATAGTAATCAGGTCTATTTCCCTATTTCATAAATTTCGAATACAACTACTACTCTTTTCGTTCTTTAAGTGGTATCACCTTTAATAACAAGAGCTTGACTAGCACAACAACACCCAAGCGGATCTCTTTCTCTCGTATTAACAAGATCATAGATTACCCGGACTTCTTGGAAGTACAGTTGAGATCTTTCCAGGAATTTATGCAGGTGGACACCCCACCAAACAAGCGTAAAGATGAAGGATTATACAAAGTTTTCAAAGAAAACTTTCCGATTACAGACGCCCGAGAAAACTTTGTGCTGGAGTTCATGGATTATTACATTGATCCACCTCGCTACACCATTATGGAGTGTAAAAAGCGGGGACTTACCCACTCTGTGGCCTTGAAAGCCAAACTATTTCTGTATTGTACAGACCCTGAAAATGAGGATTTTGAACCCGTAACTCAGGAAGTTTACCTAGGTAATATTCCTTATATGACCAGCAACGGTACGTTCATCATAAACGGTGCTGAACGTGTTGTCGTGAGTCAGTTACACCGTTCCCCAGGGGTTTTCTTCGGCCAGTCCTTCCACGCTAATGGTTCTAAGCTGTACTCAGCTAGGATCATCCCTTTTAAAGGTTCTTGGATAGAATTCTCTACTGACGTAAATAATGTCATGTACGCATACATTGACAGGAAAAAGAAGTTCCCTGTTACTACCCTAATGCGTGCCATAGGATATGGTTCAGATAAAGACATTCTGGAAATATTTGGATTAGCAGAAGAAGTTAAAATCAACAAAGCTAACCTGAAGAAATCTATTGGAAGAAAGTTAGCTGCCAGGATACTACGTACCTGGACAGAGGACTTTGTGGATGAGGATACAGGAGAGGTGGTCTCTATCACAAGGAATGAAGTATTATTTGAGCGTGATCACATCATAGATAAGGATGATCAGGAGCAGATCCTGGATTCAGGGGTAAGTAGTATGATACTGGTAGCCTCATCAGCTAATGCCGCAGAATACTCCATTATCTATAATACGCTCCAAAAAGATAATTCAAACTCTGCCAGTGAGGCGGTAGATCTCATCTACCGACAGCTAAGAAATGCGGAGCCACCAGACGAGGAGACAGCAAGAGGGGTGATAGATAAGCTTTTCTTTAGTGATAAGAGATATGACCTTGGAGAAGTCGGAAGATACCGCCTGAACAAGAAACTTCACGGTACCTATGAAGAGGACAGCCAGGTACTAACTAAGCTGGATATCATCAGGATAGTTGAGTATCTGGTAGAGCTACAGAATAGTAAGACTAACGTAGATGATATTGACCACCTGAGTAACAGAAGGGTGCGTACGGTAGGTGAGCAGTTATATACCCAGTTCAGCGTGGGATTAGCCCGTATGGCGAGAACCATCCGCGAGCGTATGAACATCAGAGATAATGAGTTATTCACACCTTCTGACCTGATTAATGCCAGAACACTCTCTAGTGTGATTAACTCTTTCTTTGGAACTAACCAGCTCAGCCAGTTCCTGGATCAAACCAATCCCCTTTCAGAGGTAACTCATAAAAGAAGAGTTTCTGCCTTAGGACCTGGTGGTCTTTCTAGAGAAAGAGCTGGATTTGAGGTAAGGGATGTACACTACACTCACTATGGTAGACTCTGTCCTATTGAGACGCCAGAAGGCCCTAATATTGGGCTGATTTCTTCTCTATGTACCTACGCTAAGATTAATGATATGGGCTTCATTGAAACCCCATATCGTAAAGTAGATGAGGGGTCTGTTTCTAAAGAGACCTACTACCTCAGTGCTGAAGAGGAAGATAACCTGATTATTGCCCAGTCTAATGCGCCAGTAGGTGATGATGGAAAATTTGTAAATCCTCGTGTGAAGGCTAGAAAAATGGGAGACTTCCCAGTAGTAGAGCCTGATAATGTGGCATACATGGACGTAGCCCCTAATCAAATTGTGAGTGTGGCCGCATCACTAATTCCTTTCCTGGAGAATGATGATGCTAACCGCGCATTGATGGGATCTAATATGCAGCGTCAGGCAGTACCCCTACTAAAGCCAAAGGCACCCATAGTAGGAACCGGGATAGAGGAAAAAGTAGCTATGGACTCCCGCGCCATGATGATGGCAGAAGGAGAAGGAGTAGTAGAATATGTAGATGGAAGTAAGGTAGTTATTCGTTACGACAGAACACCGATAGATGATCTGGTACATTTCTCAAGTAACGTTCAATCTTATAGCGTATCTAAATTTAGCCGTACCAACCAGAATACTTGTGTAAACCTAAGACCTGTAGTAAGGGTAGGAGACAGGGTATCTGAAGGGACAGTATTAGCTGAAGGATATTCTACAGAAGACGGAGAACTAGCACTAGGAAAGAACCTTCTGGTAGCCTTCATGCCATGGCAGGGTTACAACTTTGAGGATGCCATTGTAATATCAGAAAAAGTAGTAGCAGAGGATATTTACACTTCCCTGCACATAGAGGAGTTCGAATTGCAGGTGAGGGACACCAAAAGAGGAGAAGAGGAATTGACACGTGAGATTCCTAATGTGAGTGAGGATGCTATCAAACACCTGGATGATAATGGATTAATCAGAGTAGGCGCAGAGGTAAATCCTGGAGATATTCTCATAGGAAAAATTACTCCTAAAGGAGAATCAGATCCTACTCCAGAAGAGAAATTACTGAGAGCTATCTTTGGAGATAAGGCGGGAGATGTAAAGGATGCTTCTTTACGTGTACCACCATCCATCAAAGGGGTAGTTATCGGAAAGAATCTTTTCTCCAAAGAAAAGAAAGAGAGTAAAGCCAAGGCACGCGACAAGAAACTGCTCGCGAAGCTGGAAGAAGACTATAACAGGGAGCTTACAGAAGTTCATAACCAGATGGTTTCCAAGCTCCTCGCCCTGGTGAAAGATACCAAATCTCAGGGGGTTAAAAATAAGTTCAATGAGGATATCATTCCCACAGGCAAGAAGTTTACAGAGAAGTCATTAATGGCGCTTAACTTCCTTGACATTATTCCGAGTGATTGGACTAATAATGAGGAGTTAAATAATAACATTGAGCGGCTCTTCCGCAACCATAAGCGCAGACATGATTTGATAGAAGGTGGCTTCAGAAGGGAAGAATATCAGATCAGAGTAGGGGATGAGTTACCTTCTGGTATTCTGAAATTAGCTAAGGTATATGTAGCTAAGAAGCGGAAGCTGAAGGTAGGGGATAAGATGGCAGGTAGACACGGAAATAAAGGGGTTGTAGCCAAGATAGTCCCTGTAGAAGATATGCCATTCCTGGATGATGGAACGCCAGTAGATATTGTACTCAATCCACTGGGGGTACCTTCTCGTATGAACCTGGGACAGGTGTATGAAAGTATCTTGGCGCATGCCGGTCTAAAGTTAGGAGTAAAGTTTGCTACGCCTATATTTGACGGTGCTACCGTAGATGATGTAAATGAGCAGCTGAAAAAGGCAGGGCTTCCTGAATATGGCGTAACTCAGCTAAATAATGGTCAGAGTGGCGAGAAGTTCAGTGAGAGCACCACAGTAGGAATCATTTACATGTTAAAATTGATACACCTGGTAGATGATAAAATGCACGCTCGTTCCATAGGGCCTTATTCATTGATTACCCAGCAGCCACTGGGAGGTAAGGCACAGTTTGGTGGACAGCGATTTGGAGAGATGGAGGTATGGGCACTGGAAGCCTTTGGGGCCGCTCATATCTTGAGGGAGATGCTGACCGTTAAGTCTGATGACGTAGTGGGACGTGCAAAAGTATATGAGTCCATCGTAAAAGGAGATGTCTTACCCCCTCCGGGAGTGCCTGAGTCCTTTAACGTATTGATTCATGAACTAAGAGGGCTTGCCCTTGAAGTTACCTTGGAATAAACAGTTTTCAGGAGGTTATGAACATGGCCTCCTGATTCACTGTTATTATTTGTCTACAATCTTTGTTTAGTATACTAATATCGGAGGTCAGTAATGCCCATCGCAAAAAACACCAAAATTTCAAGTGATTTTCGCCGGATCACAGTAAGCCTTGCCTCTCCAGAAGCCATCCTTAACAGGTCAAATGGTGAGGTGCTTAAACCGGAGACCATTAACTACAGGACTTACAAGCCTGAGAAAGATGGTCTCTTCTGCGAGCGGATTTTTGGACCTGTAAAAGATTACGAATGTCATTGCGGTAAGTACAAGCGCATTCGTTATAAAGGAATTATTTGCGACAGATGTGGAGTGGAAGTAACTGAGAAGAAGGTTCGTCGTGAACGTATGGGTCATATTCAGCTTGTAGTCCCTGTTGCCCATATATGGTATTTCCGTACCCTGCCCAGCAAAATCGGATACTTATTAGGCCTTACTTCCAAGAAGCTAGATCAAATTATATACTACGAACGCTACGTAGTCATCCAGCCGGGGATTATGGAAAGTGAGGGACTCGCCAGAATGGATTTCCTGACAGAAGAGGAATACTTAAATATTCTGGAAACCTTACCCAAGGAAAACCAAATGCTTCCTAATGATGACGCCAATAAGTTTGTGGCTAAAATGGGAGCTGAGGCATTAGAAGCCATCCTGTCTACCATTGACCTGGATGAGCTATCATTTACGCTTCGGCAGAAAGCGGCTACCGAGACCTCTCAGCAGCGGAAAAATGATGCTCTGAAGAGGTTGAAAGTAGTAGAAGCGTTCCGCTCAGCTAATAGGAGGTTTGAGAATAGACCTGAGTGGATGGTAGTCCGGATAGTACCGGTTATTCCTCCAGAGTTACGTCCATTGGTACCCTTGGAAGGAGGAAGATTTGCTACTTCTGACTTGAATGACTTGTACAGAAGGGTAATCATCCGTAATAATCGTCTGAAGAGACTCATAGAGATCAAAGCACCTGAGGTCATCCTTCGTAATGAGAAAAGGATGCTACAGGAGGCTGTAGATTCTCTATTCGATAATACCAGGAAAGTAAATGCTGTACGTTCAGACTCTAATAGAGCGCTGAAATCCCTTTCAGATATGCTGAAAGGTAAGCAGGGACGTTTCCGCCAGAACCTACTCGGTAAGCGTGTGGATTACTCCGGACGTTCTGTGATTGTCGTAGGCCCTAACCTAAAATTATATGAGTGTGGGCTGCCCAAAAATATGGCGGCAGAGCTGTTCAAACCCTTTGTCATCAGGAAACTAATAGAAAGGGGAATAGTAAAAACAGTAAAGAGTGCTAAGAAGCTGGTAGATAGAAGAGATCCCGTGATTTGGGATATTCTTGAGAATGTGTTGAAAGGACATCCGGTTCTCCTAAACCGTGCCCCGACGCTTCACAGGCTGGGGATACAGGCGTTTATGCCGAGATTGGTAGAAGGAAAAGCCATCAAGTTACACCCCCTTGTGTGTACAGGGTTTAACGCAGACTTTGATGGAGACCAAATGGCTGTTCACGTACCTCTAAGTAATGAAGCTTGCCTGGAGGCCATGGTGCTCATGCTATCTGCCCATAATATTCTTCACCCTGCCAACGGGAATCCTATCACCCTCCCTACCCAGGATATGGTACTAGGGGTATATTACCTCACCAAGTCCAGGCCTAAGCAGCGTGGGGAAGGCTTACTATTTGGAAGTGAAGAAGAGGTAGAAATAGCTTTTAATGAGGACGTAGTAGCTAAGCACGCTAAAATTAAGCTCAGACTTAGAAAGAGAGATGAGACAGGAGCCATTATCATGAAAGAAAATGGAGATCCTGAGACAGAGATCATAGAGACTTCTGTAGGGCGTGTCTTATTCAATAAGATTGTTCCTAAGGAGGCGGGATTCGTGAACATCCTCTTATCCAAGAAGTCCATGCGTAAGGTAATTTCTCAAATCTATCTACGGGCAGGACTGGTGAAGACTGTAAAATTCCTGGATGACCTGAAAGACTTAGGGTTCAGTGAGGCCTATAATGGAGGACTATCATTCTCACTTTCTGAGGTGATTATCCCTAAAGAAAAGGAAATCTTAGTGGATGAAGCTGAGGGTAAGATAGAAGAAGTTCTCATGAACTATAACATGGGACTTATTACAGAGAATGAAAGATATAATCAGGTAATAGATATCTGGACACATACTAACTCCAGGTTGACTGATACCTTGATGAACCAGCTGGAGAACGACAAGGATGGATTCAATAACATCTACATGATGTACCATTCCGGTGCTCGTGGTTCTAAGGAACAAATTCGTCAGCTAGGCGGGATGAGGGGATTAATGGCCAAGCCACAGAAAACCCTGAAAGGGTCTGCCGGTGAAATCATTGAGAACCCTATTTTGGCCAACTTTAAGGAAGGACTTTCTGTACTGGAGTACTTCATTTCTACACACGGTGCGAGAAAAGGTCTTGCAGATACGGCCCTTAAAACAGCGGATGCCGGGTACCTGACGCGTCGTTTGGTGGATGTGGCTCAGGACGTTATTATCATGGAAAGAGATTGTGGTACACTTCGTGGAATTACCATCTCTGCTCTAAAAGAAAATGAGGATATCATCCAGCCATTAGGAGAAAGAATTCTAGGTAGAACATCCTTGAATGATGTAGTAGACCCTATTACGGATGAATTAATCATGAGTGCGGGGGCTGAAATTACAGAGGAGCTAGCTAAGAGAATGGATGAATCTACCATTGAGGAGATGGAAATCCGTTCTGTACTGACTTGTGAAGCCAAGAAAGGGGTATGTGCCATGTGCTATGGACGTAACCTAGCCACTAACAGACTGGTGGAAGTAGGAGAATCTGTAGGGGTAATGGCTGCACAGTCTATTGGAGAGCCTGGAACACAGCTTACCTTACGTACGTTCCACGTGGGAGGTACTGCTCAGCGTATCATTTCATCCAGCCAGTTGATAGCCAAATTTAACGGTAAGATAGAACTTGAAAACGTGAAAGTAGCGCCTAGAGGAGAAGGTGATGATGAAGTAAGCGTAGTGATTAGCCGTACGGGTAAGATCAAAATTCTTGATGATGAGTCCAGAATTTTATTCTCTAATAAAGTTCCTTATGGATCTATCATTGAGATTGAAGATGGGCAGATGATAGAGAAAGGAACCATGATCTGCTCATGGGACCCCTATAACTCAGTGATCCTTTCTGACTTTGAAGGAAAGCTTAAGTTTAAGGATGTTAATGAAGGGCAAACCTTCCTGGAAGACATAGATGAGCAAACGGGCCACAGGGAGAAGATCATCATTGACTCTCGTGATAAGACTGTGAACCCAACGGTCACCATCGTAGATAAGGAAGATGCTGACTTACGCTCTTACAACCTACCAGTAGGTTCCCACCTGATAGTGGAGGATGGGGATGAAGTGAAAGCCGGTACTATCCTGGCGAAGATCCCTCGCCAAGGTGGGGGTACTGCTGATATCACAGGCGGTCTTCCTCGTGTTACAGAGCTCTTTGAGGCGCGTAATCCTTCTAATCCTGCAGTGGTTTCTGAAATTGAGGGAATCATTAGATTGGGAGGAATCAAGCGTGGAAACAGGGAAGTGTTTGTAAAAGCACCTGATGACTCTGATGAGCGTAAGTATATGGTCAATCTGAATAAGCATATCCTGGTTCATGACGGGGACTATGTAATGTCAGGAGAAATGCTTTCTGATGGTGCCATAGCACCTAAGGACATACTTACCATCAAAGGACCTAGTGCCGTACAATCCTACATAGTGAATGAGATTCAGGAAGTATATCGTATGCAAGGGGTACCTATCAATGATAAGCACGTAGAAGTGATCGTGCGTCAGATGATGCAGAAGGTAGAGATAGTAGATGCTGGAGATACCATCTTCCTGGAGAAAGAAGTCGTGAATAAGCATGACTTCGCAGAGGAGAGTGATTGGATCTTTGATAAGATGGTGGTGGAAGAAGCTGGTGGGTCAGCTACTCTCAAGCCTGGACAGATCGTTTCAAAGCGTAAGCTAAGAGATGAGAACTCTAACTTGAGAAGGAAAGACCTGGAACTGGTTACCGCTCGTAGTGCAAGGTCAGCGGTATGCAAGCCTGTACTGATGGGAATTACCAGAGCTTCTCTTGGAACTAAGAGCTGGCTATCAGCTGCCTCCTTCCAGGAAACCACTAAGGTACTTAGTGAAGCAGCTATTACTGCCAAGACGGATGATCTGATAGGATTGAAGGAGAATGTGATTGTAGGACACTTGATTCCTGCAGGAACAGGACAGCGTTATCTTCAGGATATGATAGTAGGAGATAAGAAGGAGTATGAAGAGCGCATGGAGAGGGATAGGACTAGATCTGCCAGATCAGCTGCAGAAGCTTACGTAGATTAACACTAAATCTATAACAATTTAGAAGGGGCTATAAGCCCCTTCTTGTGTTTTACAGACCTGGGCCTTACTTTCAATCCTATGTCTCACAAGATCAGAATTCTTGACCAAAAAGAAATTTATGCCCGCCTCAAGAGGATGGCGTTTGAGGTGTATGAGCGTAACTATTTGGAAGAAGGTCTTCTCGTGCTGGGAATAGGAATCAGAGGAGGATTTATAGCCAAGGAGCTTTGCCGCTACCTAGCTGAAATTTCAACCCTAAAAATAGAGAGAGTAAAGGCACAGCTGGATAAGTCAGAGGAAGGAATAGGAATAGAGATAGACCTGGAAATAGAATCCATAGAGAATAGACCTGTCATAGTAGTAGATGACGTTCTATATACAGGTACCACTATGCTACACGTAGTGTCTATTCTGCTTCAAGCTGGTCCTAGTAGTATACAAACGGCTGTTCTTATAGACAGAGGGCATAGAAGTATGCCTGTATCTCCTGATTTTGTGGGACTGGAATTAGCCACTACTATTCAGCAGCATGTTTCTGTTGACATTGCGGAAGATACAGTTGAGGCATTCCTTTTGTAAGACTAGTTAGGAGGAGAGACTGAAGTGAAAAAGTAATAAGATATTTATCCTAAAAGAATAACAATGGCCGAGATGAACACGCAAAATATGGTCCTCGCTGATCAGCAGCGGGATGAATTATTTTCCATCATAGAGAAAGAAAATAAACGTCAAAGAGAGGGAATAGAATTGATAGCCTCTGAGAATTTTGTGAGCCCGGAGGTAATGGAAGCTGCCGGTAGCTCATTGACAAATAAATACGCAGAAGGCCTCCCCGGCCGGCGGTATTATGGCGGTTGTCAGTTTGTAGATGAGGCAGAAGTGCTAGCCATTGAAAGAGCAAAGGAACTGTTTGGTGCTGAATGGGCCAATGTCCAGCCACACTCAGGTGCTCAGGCTAATGCAGCAGTTATGTTAGCCTGTTTGAAGGCGGGAGATACCATCATGGGATTTGACCTCTCCCATGGGGGGCACCTTACGCATGGATCTCCAGTGAACTTTTCAGGAAAACTCTATAAGCCTACTTTTTACGGGGTAGAGAAAGAAAGTGGCCTGATAGACTATCAACAAGCTGAAGATACCGCTAGAAGAGAGAAACCTAACCTCATCATTACAGGAGCTAGTGCCTATTCCAGGGACTGGGATTATGCTTTCTTTAGAAGGTTGGCAGATGAAGTAGGGGCTATTTTGATGGCTGATATTTCTCACCCTTCAGGACTCATTGCTAAGGGACTCCTAAATAATCCCCTTGAATACTGTGATTTTGTGACCACCACTACCCATAAAACCCTTAGAGGGGCACGTGGGGGGTTAATCCTGGTAGGCAAGAATGGCCCTAATCCTATGGGAATCACCACCAGGAAGGGCGTAGTACGGAAATTAGGGTCTGTATTGGACTCTTCCGTGTTCCCAGGTACGCAAGGTGGGCCCCTGATGCACATTATTGCTGCCAAGGCGGTTTCATTTGGAGAAGCCCTGAGACCCGCATTTAGCACCTACGTGCAGCAAGTACGGAAGAATGCCATAGCGCTTTCCCATGCCATGGTAGAGCTGGGATACAAGGTGATTTCAGGAGGGACGGATAATCACCTCATGTTAATTGACCTCAGGCCCAAGAGTGATGTGCTGACAGGTAAAATAGCAGAAGAAAGCTTAGTAAAAGCTGATATCACCATTAATAAGAATATGGTTCCCTTTGATGAGCGTTCCCCTATGGTTACCAGCGGAATTAGACTTGGGACACCTGCCCTCACCACCCGCGGATTAAGGGAAGAGGATATGGTAAGAATAGCAGGCCTAATAGATAAGGTTCTGATGAACGTAGATAGTGAAGAGACCATACTAGAAACAAAAGCTGAGGTAAATGCTTTTATGGAAACCTTTCCTATGTTCAGTTGGGAGTAGGAAATATGAAATCTATCCCTATTTTCTAACAGGAATTTGGAATACTAAACAGCTAGTTTCGCACCATTGATAGAAAGGATAAGATAAACTGGAAAGAATAGCATGAAGGCTTACTGCTTGTATACCCCTCTCATATTCATTTCCTTGCTTCTTGGTACTGTTCATAGCTTTTCTCAAAGAATAGTAAATGAACAGGTATTTCCCGTGAAAGGCTATCATGTGGAAGAAATCGGCTACCCCTCTAAAATTATTCAAGCGGACAGGGGAAGGTTTTTATTTGTAGAATACTGGGCACAAGGAGAAGGGGCAGGAGAACAAAAACGGGAGATGGAGAATTACTACCTGCAGTGTTATGGGACTAGAAGTTTTGTGGAACACTGGTTTAAGCCCGTAACAGAGCCGGGCCATGAAACCATGCAGGTAACAGATCTCATCAGCCTCTCCAACGGAAGCTTCGTAGTAGGGGACCAGTTTGTGTCCAGGTTAGATATGGTGTGTACCGTAGGTAGGTTCTTTTTCTTTGATGGAACCTCCAAAACAGAAGAACCTATTATCATTTCTAATCTGGGGAAGAAGGATAAAAAGAAAAAATATAAGGAATACATACGGACCTCACCTGATAAGAAAAGGATGCTATGGGTAGGGATGGGCAATAACTTTGATGTGTTTAGCACCATATGGGCAGGAAACAGTGATTCCATCAGTAGTAATACCTTCCAGCTGCCTATTCAAGATAAGCGCTACACCATTTCTGACATAAAAATAGATGATAGTAGCAGTGTCTACTTTCTGGCTGTGCCTAACCGTACAGCCATGGCTACCAGGGAGGCTCGTATAGTGCCTCTGCTGATCAAGTATGATTATGTTAGTAACTCCTGCGAAACTAAAACCCTGGAGATGCCGGGAGCTGAGATTCTGAATGCTAACATGCAGCTCACCCCCATAAACCAGCTAATCATTACTGGAATTACCACCCGGCCTGATGCAGAGCAGTGGCTCCAAAACGGAAAAATGCTGAAACCTGCTCATGTGCAGCGTTGGTCCCATGTGTTTATGAAACGGATCAGAACTACTGATTTCCAGGAGAATGTGTCTACAGAGGAACCCATTCCTACTAAGATCATCAAATACTTCTCTGATAAGGAAAGTAACTTTAGCTCTTTTGACCTAATTCTCAATAGGGATGACGGGGTGTTCCTGTTTGAAGAGCATTATTTTAATAAAGGAAAAAACTACCTCTATGAAATAGGAGCCGTAGGGATAAATGTAAAAGAAGGGAAGGTGCAGTGGGGAGAAGTGATTAAAAAGCGGCAAAGAGATAAATATGGAGATAACTTTCTCTCCTATGTATCCGGAATTTCAAGAAATCGACTTAGGTTAATTTATCTTTCAGAAAAAGGGGCCAGAGGAAAAGTCCTGTGTACCTCCCTGGACCTGAAAACAGGGGTCCGAAGAGATAAAATGTTGGCTTCTAATGAGGAGGCGAAATACTTATTTTTCACCAAGCGTTCTGAGATGGTAAGTGCGGTAGATATGGTTTTCCTGGGTATGGGAAATCCAGGCCAAAACGATTTTAAGCTATTTACCGTCACTTTTTAGGAAAAGCCGTACCTTTACATGTAACTGTTTTGCTCCTAATGCTGGGGAGCGTCTTGTGAATTGTGCCTGTTGGGATTAAGCCTATGTTAACATTAAATACCAAGCGTAAACGTAAAAAGAAAGAGGAAAAACAGAAGAAGCCCGAGGCAGAAATGTCTTTCCTGGAACACCTTGAAGAGTTACGCTGGCATCTCATCCGAAGCTTTGCTGCTATTGTAGTCCTGGGAATAGGAATATTCCTGAATATCAAGATTGTCATAGACCAGGTATTCTTAAAACCTTTTGAACCAGATTTTCCCCTGCATAAATTTTTGTGCGGCCTGCGGGAATCCCTCTGCTTTGAGGAAATGCCGGTAGATTTTATCGTTATAGCTCCTTATGAGCAGTTTCTGAAGTCTATTAGTGTATCCCTTATATGTGGGTTTATTATGTCCTTTCCCTACTTCATTTGGGAGATGTGGCGCTTCATTAAGCCTGGACTTCATGCTCATGAGCAGAAAAGCCTAAGAGGGACCGTCTTTATCACCAGCCTACTATTTTTTATAGGGGTAGGTTTTGCCTACTATATAGTAGCCCCCTTCTCAGCACAGTTTTTATCTAATTATAATATATCTGACCAAATTCAGAATCAGTGGAGAATGGGATCTGTAATCTCCATGGTCTCCCAGATAGTATTGGCCGGAGGGGTATTATTTGAACTGCCCATCATTGTATACTACCTGTCCAAAATGGGCATACTCACCCCCAAACTCATGCGGACTTACAGAAGGCATTCTATTGTGGTACTCATGCTGCTGGCCGCAGTGATCACCCCGCCAGATGCGCTCACCATGATCCTGATCTTTATTCCTCTGTTTGTGCTGTATGAAATTAGCATCAGGATCAGTGCCGTCACTAATAAGAAAAGGGAGAAAGCCCTTTCTGAAGAATTGGGAATGACTACCACAGATTCCTCTTCTTAGTGGAAACCCTTACCCAGCTATTAACAGACATCAGGTCTTGTAGGCATTGTGAAGAACATCTGCCCCTAGGCCCTAATCCGGTTATAAAAGTACAAGAGAAAGTTCCCCTCCTACTGGCTAGTCAGGCGCCAGGGACTAAGGTCCATGAATCAGGAATCCCATGGGATGACCTGAGTGGAAGGAGGTTAAGAGAATGGCTGGGAATGGAAGATGCGTTTTTTTATGATGCAAAGAATGTAGGGGTTCTCCCTATGGGATTTTGCTACCCAGGAAAAGGGGTAAGGGGAGACCTCCCTCCCAGGCCTGAGTGTGCTACCCTATGGCATAAGCGGGTGCTAAGTAAGCTCACCCATGTAAAGCTTACCTTAACCATCGGGTTACATGCTCAGAAGTATTATCTGGGGAGAAAGCGTAAAAAGACGCTGGCAGAAACAGTAAAACACTGGAGAGAATACTATGAGCGTGACCGTATCATTCCGCTCCCACACCCTTCCCCCAGAAACATAATGTGGAGACGTAAAAATGCCTGGTTTGA
>JBCCLI010000121.1:0-15828 GCA_039026975.1 Bacteroidota bacterium
GGGCATGGCAGAACTCATCATAGCTAAGCAGCGTAATGGTCCGACAGGAACCGTAAAACTCCAGTTTATCGGACAATACGGAAAGTTTACTGATTGGAGTTTCGGACCAAATGCAGAAATAGAAAACGCTTACCAGGAGTATAATACCCCCCAAAAAGGCGGTACCATTACCCGACAATCCAAGATGAATCAGGATTTTCCTCCACCTAATCCTGGTCAAACAGGCAGTTCTGATGTACCCTTCTAACTTTAGTCAACCAAACAGGTAGCAATATTGCTAGATCAGGTAGCCTTTTGCTTTCAGCGCTGGTAATTGCTGACGAATCATTTTATATTCGTTAGAAATGCGCTAATCACACAGGTCGGGATCTTTTTTCTTGCTGGAACACTCAATAATTTCAAAGGATATGAAGAACTATCTGCTTCTATCTTTCATTTGCCTTATTCTTACTGTTACCCCTACCCAAGCTAAACAGCTTCCTTTCTTCAAGGGAAGTCTAGAAGAGTTAAAACAGGAAGCTTACCTTCAGGATAAGCCATTCTTCGTATATTTCTACGCAAAGAAAAGCGGGATTTGTAGGAAGATGGATAAAGGCACCTGGAAGCACCCTGACCTTATAGACTATGTAGAAGATAATTATATAGCCTATAGAATGGATGCATTTGATGTAGCTAACAGAGACTTAGTTAATGAGCTTCAAATAAAACAGATACCTACCATAGCCATTTTCAGCCCGAAGGGAAATTTGAAAGAGAGGTTGGAAGGTAATTATGCCCCCCTTACCTTACTATCTGAACTAGAAAAGCACAGTAAGAACCTGAATGATGAATTACAGGTTGTATTCTTCGCTAAGGATAATCCTGAGACTCGTGCTGAAAGTACGGCAGATGATCAGCAAGTTCCCGCTTCAGGCTACTATAATGGAAATGTGAGTAGAGGGATGGATTCTCCCTCTCAAGATGTGGGAGCTCAGCAAGGGTTTAACTCTGTGATAGTAACTACACATCAGAGTACCAGCCAGTACAGGTCTTTTCAGACTGAAAAGGCAAGCACAGTGACCTTATTAGCCGACGGGAAATCTGCTAAGTCCGTAAATTTATCTGTTACAGGCTTTGAGCAGTATAGTCCCATTGAATTATTAAATAGAGAGGATGCTGCAACGATTGGGATTTTAATAGGGAATTTTACGACCAGAGGCAGACTTATGGAAGAAGTAGCCCGATTTGATAGAATCTGGCGATATGACATCTGGGTTTACAGCGTGGAAATTGATGATAAAACCCACTATAAGCTCGTTTTGGGCACCTATGAAGAAGAAGACGATGCAAAAGTATTTGCAAAAGTTATACACAAGTTTGAGCGCTTGAATACTGAGATCATAGATTTATCAGATATTCTAATCCACTAGGCCTTTACCCGTAAATAATACTCCACCCTTATTCTCGATTCTGAAAGTGTCCTACCAAATATATGGTAATGATACAACAGAAATGTACCAAGTATGATGAAGATGATAGCAGGCCCTTCTACTGGCTATTCAAGGGATGTTGGGCCCATCTATCATGTATCATCCTACTCTCATTCCTGCTAGTAGCTCCTTTCCCTTTTGCTTTTTCACAAGGTAAGCTTAGGTTATTATCTACTTACAGAGATAATATTCAGCCTAAGTCCATCACCTATATCGGAAATGGGCTATTCTTTGCCCAAAATATGATGTATGCCCATACCATCTCAGTGTTAGACAGGAACTTAGCCTTACAAAAAACCATCAATGACCAGGTCAGGCCAGCTGATCACGGGTTCGAAGAGTTTACTGACCTGCTGAAGGGTTCTCCTGTGGAAGCTGCTGTAAGTGCCGACCAGGAATATGTATATGTAAGTAATTTTAGCATGGAAGGTCCCGGGTTTAACAATCCCGGTTCAGATGATTGTAGTGGGTCATCCTCCTATGATCCAAGCTTTGTCTATAAAATAGGTAGCAGGAGCCTGGCAGTGGAGAATATCTATGAGGTAGGAGCTACTCCTAAGTATCTAGCTACCTCCCCTGATGGGAAGTTCTTACTGGTAGCTAACTGGTGTGCCGGAAATATAAGTATCATTGACTTAGATAGAGAAAAGGAGGTTAAGCGAGTATATGTGGGGAGGTATCCAAGAGGGATTTCCTTTGACCTGAAGTCAAGGTACGCCTATGTAGCCCTGATGGGCGTAGAGGACATAGCAGTGGTCAGTCTCTCAGATTACTCTGTCAGTAAAATTCGTAAGGTAGGGGGAAACCCCAGGCATCTCATCACTTCTCCTGATGGAAAGTATTTATACGTAAGCCTAAACGGTGAGGGGAAAGTGGCCAAGGTAGACCTTAACTCCCGGGAAATCATTAAAAAGATCTATACGGGTCGTGCGCCCAGAAGTATGGCTCTCAGTAAAAATGGAGATTTCTTATATGTAGTCAACTACTTCTCAAATACTGTTTCCAAGCTGAGGACCAGGGATATGCGGGTAATGACGGTAGCAGAAACCCGCGAAAAGCCCATAGGAATATGTATTGATCCCGTAACTAAGTACCTTTGGGTAGCCTGTTACTCAGGCTCTATTATGGTGTACGAAGATACCTATTACCAACAACCCGTAGCTAAGCGGGAAGCTGAGGAAGGGCCCAGGTTCCCTATCCCACCCAGAGATGAAAGAAGAAGTCAGTTAGATATGTTTACCAGAAAAGCCGTACCCACCAGAGGCAGTCTCATTTTTCAAGATATATCTGATTCTACCCAAAGTCTTGCATTCATGCCTCCAACCACTTACGCTAAGGACAGCTGGGAAGAGGAGGAGGAGTTTGGCCAGGATACATTTGAAGAGGAATTTGAAGAGGGCGCTTTCATGGATGAACCTCAGGAACAGGCCATGGTCAAAGTAAATGACCCTGTCAGCCAGTCAGTAAATACGCCTTCTCCAAGGCCTGCTACCCCCCCTACTTCTACCATGAATATGGGGAGGCCGCTTAAGCCCTTTTTGGTGGTAGTAGGAAGCTTTGGTGATAAGCTAAACGCTACTAATAGAGTAGAAGAGTTTGCCGGTAAGGGAGTAAAATCTGATATCATGATCTACAGAGGAAAATATCGGTTGACCTCCGGAGGCTTTGACACCCAAAGTGCTGCCCATAAGTGGGAGCTCACCCTGGAAAATGATTATGGGATAGATGCATGGGTGTGGGAACACGATCTGTAAATACCATCACAGCTGATATTGCTATTATAGGAGCAGGTCCCGCGGGTAGTTCCTGTGCCTTATCCCTGAAAGATTCAGGTGTATCAGTACTTCTCATAGACAAAGCCTATTTTCCCCGGGATAAAATCTGTGGAGATGCTTTAAGTGGGAAGGTAGTTTCTGGCTTGAAATCTATGATACCAGATATACGGGCTAAACTTACCAACTTTGAAGAAGCAAGAGACGCCTGGGGCATACGGTTTTTCTCCCCTTCTACCCATAGCCTGGATGTTCCTTTTAAAAGAAACCCCAGTCTCAAGAAGGAAGAAAGCCCTTCCTTTGTCCTCCCTAGATATGCGTTTGACCATCTGCTATTTTCTGCTGTGTCAAGCTGTCCTGACATTCGAGTACTCCAAGGACATAGGCTAACCCACCTCACCCGTACTGCTGCGGGCTGGCAGCTAGACACCCACCAAGGTAGATTACAGGCGAAACTACTAATTGATGCCAGTGGGGCCACTTCTCTTCTAGCCAGACAAACCTACCCCTTCAAGTCATCTCCTAAGCACCTGAGCGTAGGCCTTAGGCAGTACATACAGGGCATTGAAGGCTGTCATGAACAGGGCTACTTAGAGCTTCATTACCTACCCTCCGTCATGCCTGGCTATGCCTGGATATTCCCCATGGGAAATGGAAAGGCTAATGTAGGCATAGGCATGTTGAGCAGTGATCTCCACAAAAAGGAAGATACCCTTGACCAGATCTATGAACAGTTTCTCATGCATCCTTCCATATGTGAAAGGATGACACAAGCCACTCCTCTGGAACGTCCAAAGGGCTGGAGCCTTCCCTTCGGATCATTAAAAAGGAAGATATCAGGAGACTACTATCTCATGACAGGAGATGCTGCAGGCTTAATAGATCCATTTACGGGAGAAGGAATAGCCAATGCTATTCTCAGTGGAAAATTAGCCGCCCAAAAGGCCATGGAATGTTTCCAGGCTGATGATTTCTCATCCACTTTCATGGAGAGCTATGATGAAACGCTATTCTCCAATATAGGGGCAGAACTGAAGCTCAGTCATCAGCTCCAACAAGTAGGTAGATACCCCTTCTTACTGAATATACTGATCAAAAAGGCAGCTCGTAATCCCGCTATTCAGGACCTCTTCACGAGTATGTTTGAGGAAATAGATATTAGGAAGACCCTCTCAAAACCTTCTTTCTATGTAAATCTACTGTTTAAGTAAGGGGTAGCTTCCTGTATTTCCACCTATCTATTAGGATAGACCATCCCAGAGAAGCACAAATGAGGAGAATAGGAAAAACAGGAACAGCAAACCTGGAAGCCCCAGAAATTCCAGTTAAGCCCGAGATGTACAGGATCATCCCAACTAGTATCCACTTATATACCCTTGGCACAGAACCGTTAAACAGAAAGAGCCCAAGTCCTATTAGCTTCAATAGATTTCCCAGTAGAATAGCCACTAGTAAGCCAATCCTTCCTGCAGGTAAGCGAGAAAACCGTTTCCATAAGCCGGCATACCCCTCCTCACTAAAGGTAGCCTGCCAGCCTCCTTCCTCCTGATTTTCCCATCCCATAAAATTATACAGGTCAAACCTTCCAGGGTCCAGAAAAAAGTTGAGCATGCCCTTCAAATGCAATCCCAGGTAGGTAAGCGGAACTTTTCCTATCTCATGAACAGCCTGTTCCTGTATATACAGTTGCTCCGCTTCAAAGGACTCCTTCTGAGCTGCCGTTTCCTGAATAAAAGTAATGGTAGTTTCTGCTGCCTCCCCTCCCTGACTCGCCCTGATAGTATGGAAGGTAGTGTACTGTAAAAGGCTCAAATTCTGAATAGAAGAAAAGTGAAAGTACCCCGTCCGCTCAGCATTCCAGTACATATACATACCTACTGCCAGGAAAGGGATCATGATGGCACAGATAAGGGAAATTCTCCACTTCTTCCAGCCAAATAGGAATAGAACTACTGCTGAAGGGAAGATAAAGAGGTATAAAACAGGCTTAGTAAAAAGCCCCAATAGCAAGGCCCCCAAATAGATCCATATCCATACTTGAGATTTACGCTCCTGCCAAAAAATAATAGCACCCACCATCACGAGTAAACAGCTCTGGAAAAGGATTTCAGTCATGATCCATTGTGCATACATAAACTGTGCTGGGTATAGCAGGAGAAAAAGCAAACTAAGGCTATATCTGTAGGTCAGGCCTAAGGTTTCCAGAATCCTGAGCATCAAAAACACATTCAGTAAACTCAAGATCATCTGTAGCCCTACCACCGTAGTTTCACTCCCTAATAGTTGGGTAACAACAGCTAGAACCAAGGGGTACATGGGAGGCCGCTTGGTAAAGAAATCATATCTGATGGTACCATCCAGGTCCCCACAGTATAGGACCCCATAGTCCAGGAGATTAAAGGCCTCCTTCACATATTCGTGAGAATCAACTAGCCAATAGTTCTGCTGGTTTTTTTGGAGAAAAAAGAATAATAGATGTAGCAGAATCACGACTCCCCAAAAGAACCAAGGAAATATATTGGAGGGAAGTCGTTTTAGCATATGCCTACCATTATCAACCTACACATTAGCGCATACCTTAGGGTTAGAACGTACTTAGTTTCCGGCATCCTCAGCCGTCTTACGATATCCCCAGGAACTGCCAGCCACAGTCGAAAATCCAATTACTGTATACACTTCCTTAGCGCGGAGTTTAGCTATAAGCGGGAAGTTTATCACAGGAGGATTTGCAACAGAATTAGTTACTACAACAGACTCCAGGGCTGGTAATCCCTCTATAGCTGCTACGATTTGAGCGGTAGATATATTAGGGTCAAAGAAATTAATGTCTGACTCACTTACATTGTAAAAGACCGTCTCATTCTTACTGAAAAAAGTATTCATCGAGCCACCAAACCCCCCAGAGCTTTCAAGAAAAATATCTACTCTTTCCCCTGAGGAATCAGGTATGGACTCATTAGTAACTAAGTCCCAAGCAGGTTCTGGTCTCAAGACATCTACCGTAAAGTCGTATTCCACTTCTACTTCTATAGATACCTCAGTAGAGAGGGTACCCCCATTTTTATCTGTTAACTGAAAACGGAAGGTAGTGCTCCCTACTTCCAGATCATCCCTGGTAGTGGTGTAGGTAAAAGTTTGATTGACAACATTCCCGGTATAATCACTCTTAGAAAATATTTCTGTCCCTTGCTGACTAATGGTGAAAGAACCAATACCTATGGTAATATCTGTTCTTAGCTCCAACTGAAAGCTAACATCTACCCCTACCAAATAAGGCCCATCTGGACTTACTGAATTAACGGATATGGTGGGTGCTACAGGAGCAGGATCCTCCTCCTCTTCATCACAGGAAATACAAAATAAAAGGAAGCAAGTTAGAAAAGGTAGCGTAGACCAGAATCTCATGACAAAATGATTATGTACAAAGAAATAGGCGAAAAGACTTCATGAAAGTACGTCCCCGTCTTTACATGAAATACTAGAACTATTGGCTAATTACCAAACAAGCTGTGGTAAGACCCCTGAATGACCAGCTCATGAAGCCTGTTAGTCCATTAAATGATAAGTAGAATTAGGCGTAGGAATAAAAGCCTTTACCAGATTTTTTCCCGAGATGACCTGCTGCTACCATATTTTTGAGAAGCGGACAGGGGGCATACTTAGGATTGCCAAAGCCATCATACAATACTTCAAGAATTGCCAGGCATACGTCCAGGCCTATAAAGTCAGCTAACTGCAGAGGTCCCATGGGATGGGCCATTCCCAGTTTCATGACAGTATCTATGGCTTCCACCTCTGCTACCCCTTCAAATAAGGTGTAAATAGCCTCATTAATCATGGGCATGAGGATACGGTTAGCCACAAAGCCAGGATAATCTTTAGCTGCTACAGGGACTTTTCCCAGATCCTGGGAAAGCGCCAAGACCTGAGCGGTTACTGTCTCAGCAGTATCATAACCTGTAATCACTTCTACCAGCTTCATAACAGGCACTGGATTCATAAAGTGCATGCCTATTACCTTCTCACTTCTGCCCGTTTTAGCAGCCATTTGGGTAATGGAAATGGAAGAAGTATTGGAGGCGAGAATAGCCTCTTTAGGCGCATGTGTATCCAACTGTTGGAAGAGAGAAAACTTAAGCGTAGGATTTTCAGTAGCTGCTTCAATGATCAGGGCCCGATCAGCTACCCCTTCCTGAAGGTCAGTATAGGGGATTAGGTTATTGAGAGTATTCTCCTTATCTGCTTCTGAGAGAATATTTTTTTTGATCTGTCTGTCTAAATTCTTTCCTATGGTAGCTTTTGCTCGGGTAAGTGCTTCTTCAGATATGTCTATGAGATTCACCTGGTACCCGTGTTGAGCAAATACGTGTGCAATTCCATTTCCCATGGTGCCGGCCCCTAGCACGGCTATTTTCTCAAATCCCGCTATCATGTTTAATCCTTGTATATTCCTATATAGGTTTCTCCGGTAGATTTTACATACCCTCTATACATGCCACTGGTGTTAAATGGCATATGTACATTTCCATCCTTATCTACGGAAATTAATCCCCCATCTCCTCCCATTTCCATCAATACTTCCTGCACTACTTTATCCCCTGCCTCTTCCAGGCTTAGGTCCTGGTACATCATTCTTGCTGCCACATCAAAGGCTACTACATTCCTGATGAAAAATTCTCCATGCCCAGTACAGGATACTGCACAGGAAGCATTGTTAGCGTAGGTACCTGCTCCTATGATGGGAGAGTCCCCTATCCTACCATATCTTTTGTTGGACATACCACCTGTGGAAGTACCTGCAGCTAAATTCCCTTCCTTATCCAGGGCAGCAGCCCCTACTGTTCCAAACTTATACACATCCGTCCCATCTATGCTCATTTCTCCTTTATAAGGCGCTTTAGTAGCATTGGCCTGGGAGTCCTTAATTCTCTTAATCTGATTAAGTCTTCTTTCTGTATGGAAGTAGCTATTCTCTACCATTTCCAAGCCCATCTTTTCAGCAAACTGCTCTGCGCCCTTACCTGACAGCATCACATGTACAGAACTATCCATTACCATTCTGGCAGCTGCTATGGGGCTTTTGACTGTCTTCACCCCTGCTACTGCCCCTGCATTCAGGGTAGCCCCATCCATAAATGAAGCATCTAATTCTACGGTCTCCTCATGTGTAAACACAGCTCCTACTCCTGAGTTGAAAAGCGGATTTTCTTCCATCAGCTGTATGGCAGCTACTACTGCCTCCTTGCTGCTTCCCCCTTCTTTTAATACCGCTTCTCCAGCTTCCAGGGCTGCCTGAAGGGCTGCTGTATAGGCAGCCTCCCTCTCAGGCGTCATATTTTCTTTGAGAATAGTTCCTGCACCTCCATGTATGACTAAGGCATACGCTGGCTTAGGTGGATTAGTGTCCTGCGATTGCATATTTTGACAGGAAGATATGGGCAAGCATAGCAGTGCCAGGCAAATAGGTAGGATTGATAAATATTTCATGGTCTAGGGTATATAGGGTTATCTTTTTCTGCCCATCATCTGCATGGCGTTCATAGCACTACTCATCTTACCAGCACCTCCCATTTTATTCATTTTCTTCATGGCCTTCTTCATAGTCTGGAACTGCTTAAGGAGCTCATTTACTTCCCTTACTGTTCTTCCACTCCCGTTAGCTATACGCTTCCTTCTGGAACCGTTTATAATGGTAGGGTTTCCTCTTTCCTGCCTGGTCATGGAGGTAATGATAGCTTCTATATGCTTAAAGGCGTCATCTTCTATGTCCATATTACGGGTAAGTTTCCCCATACCCGGAATCATCCCTATCAGGTCTTTCAGGTTGCCCATTTTCTTGATGGCCTGAATTTGCTGGAGAAAGTCATCAAAGTCCAGCTCATTTTTCCGAATCTTCTTCTGTAGCTTCTCTGCTTCCCGCTGGTCAAACTGCTGCTGGGCACGCTCTACCAGGGTAAGTACATCCCCCATTCCCAGTATCCTGGAAGCCATCCTGTCTGGATAGAATAAATCCAGGGCATCTAGTTTTTCTCCGGTAGAGATGAACTTGATAGGCTTATCTACTACGTAGCGGATAGAAATGGCTGCTCCCCCACGTGTATCACCATCTAACTTAGTCAGGACTACCCCATCAAAGTTTAGCCTGTCATTGAAGGCCTTAGCAGTATTGACGGCATCCTGCCCTGTCATGGCATCTACTACAAATAGCGTCTCATCTGGCTTGATAGAAGATTTAATGGCAGAAATTTCTTCCATCATCTGCTCATCTATGGCTAGACGACCAGCGGTATCCACTATAACTACATCTTTCCCGTTTTTCTTGGCATAGCTGATTCCGTTTTGGGCTATACCTACAGGATTTTTATTCTCCTCCTCTTTATATACCTCTACCCCTACCTGCTCTCCTAGCACACCTAACTGGTCAATGGCCGCAGGTCTGTAGACATCACCTGCCACTAGTAGGGGATTTTTCCCTTGGGACTTCAGGTATTTTGCCAGCTTACCGGTAAAAGTAGTTTTACCTGATCCCTGCAAGCCAGAAATAAGGATGATGGAAGGGGGATTCTTGGCTAAAGTAAGGCCCGTATGCTCCTTTCCCATTAACTCTGTCAGCTGCTCATGGACAATTCTGACCATCAACTGACCTGGCGTGACGGAAATGAGGACATCCTGGCCTAGCGCCTCTTCCTTGACCTTATTGGTAAATGATTTGGCTACTTTATAGTTAACATCTGCATCTAATAGTGCTCTTCTAATCTCCTTGAGCGTCTCAGCAATGTTAATCTCCGTAATCCGGCCTTGTCCTTTGAGCTTTTTAAAGGCCTGCTCTATATTCTGGGATAAATTCTCAAACATATCTCAACCCTATCTTTCCGGTAAAACTAATACTTCTAAATTACAAAATTAATGGCCAAGTCCAGCATATCAAGACAGTTGTCCCTATTATTCTTTTCTCTTGGGAGCCATAAACTTAGGCTTATCTAACTGTTCATTAATGACGATTGACTCATACAAATAAGCTTTCAAGACATCTCTCCTCCATTCTTCCAGGGAAGGGATAGCCAACTGCCTCACCTGCTTCAACTCATTTTTCACAAACACATTAAAGGGATCTTCCATTAATTTCCCCCAATAAAAGCTAAACATGACCTGATTACCTTTTAGGGTCAAGTAGCCTATGGGGCCCTTAAATGTGTAAAAGGGAACACTCCACTTTAGATTTTCTTCTACCTCAGGAATAGCTGCGAAAATCACCTCCCTCACCTGAAGTGAAATCTGCCTGTGTTCAGCACTTAATCCATCCATATACTGCTGGATACGCCTCTTCATACGTCTTCCGTATAGGTCATCTTGACTGATATAAGTCCCGCTTCATCAAATTCTTCCCCTTCCTTAGCAAACCCACATTGTTCAAAAAACCCTACAGTGGGAATGGGAGTATGTACATACCTTTCCATAGTATCAGGTGTATCTGCCAGCATCTTACTGACCAGTGCTGCTCCCACCCCTTTTTTCCTAAAGTCAGGTAAAACGGCTATGCGTTCTATCTTAATCCTGCTTAGCCTTACATCTCTGCGCCACCTTCCTGTTCCCGCCGCCTCTCCATCTAAATAGGCAAGGTAGTGGGTGCTTAAATGATCAAACCCATCATACTCATCCTCCTGCCAAACTGATAATTCTTCCACGAATACCCTTGTCCGAATGTCAAATTCATGATTAAACTGCTGATCCCTATTAATCAGTTCTACAACCACTTTTTGAGGGTTTTCTGTATTCATATCCTACATTAGATAAAGAAGGCTAGCAAACAATGATCAAATTAATGCTGTTTTATGAACATTGAAAGCAATGTGTTCAGGAAAAGTTTTGTTAGCAGATGTTTGAAAGTTTATTATACTTGTAGTATTCATGTCCCTATCTACACTCACTTAGGTACTAAAATTGTACCTCTCTGGATTATTTCGACTACTGCTGATTTTCTACGCTCGCGTAATCTTTTTGTCTAGCTAATCGTTAGCTACTAGTGGCAAAAACCATTGAGGAGATTTGAAAGAAATTATTTATGCCCAAAAACCTACTAATTGTTGAATCACCTGCCAAGGCTAAGACCATAGAGAAGTATCTGGGAAAGGACTTCACCGTCAAAGCCAGTTATGGTCATGTGAGAGACCTTGCTAAAGGTGATAAAGCCATAGATGTGGAGAATGGTTTTGTCCCAAAATATGAAGTCATTCCCGATAAGAAATCAGTCATCAGTGAACTAAAAAAGCTGATCAAGGATTATGATACCGTTTGGCTAGCTACGGATGAAGACCGTGAAGGAGAGGCTATTTCCTGGCATCTAGCTAATGTGCTGAGCCTGGACCTGGAAACTACCCGCAGGATAGTCTTTAATGAGATCACCAAACCTGCCATAGAGAAAGCCATCCAGAATCCTCGTTACATTAACAGGGACTTAGTGAATGCCCAGCAGGCCAGACGGGTGCTGGATAGAATTGTGGGATTTAGGCTTTCTCCCGTCCTTTGGCGGAAGGTAAGGACAGGCCTTTCTGCGGGAAGAGTCCAGTCTGTAGCTGTAAGATTACTGGTAGAGAGAGAAAGAGAAATCATAGCTTTCAAGCCTACCTCTACTTATAAAGTAAGTGCGGGTTTTCTACTAGAAAAAGGAGCCGTCATCCAATCAGATCTTAGTAAGAAACTCCCTGATCTGGAGAATGCCCAGAGCTTCCTGGAAAGCTGTAAAGGTGCTACTTACACCATAACTAATCTGGTAACCAAGCCCTCCAAAAAATCTCCAGCAGCCCCCTTTACTACTTCCACTCTTCAGCAGGAGGCCAGTAGAAAGCTTAGTTTCTCGGTGGCCCAAACTATGAGAGTAGCCCAATCTCTGTATGAGGCGGGACTCATCACCTACATGCGTACGGATAGTGTCACCCTCTCGGAAGAAGCCAGAAAAAATGCAGCAGACACTATTGAAGATATGTACGGGGATGCTTATGTGAACAACCGACAGTACAAGAATAAAAATTCTAACGCCCAGGAGGCGCATGAAGCTATAAGACCCACCATCATGAGCAGAAATGCCATGACAGATGGGGACAGAAATGAAAAGCGCCTCTACGAGCTCATCTGGAAAAGAACCATTGCCTCTCAAATGGCAGATGCCAAGCTGGAAAAAACAACAGTGGACATAGAGGTCTCTACTAACAAGGCGGTATTCAAGGCTAAAGGTGAGGTATTAAAGTTTGATGGGTTTCTGAAGGTATATCTGGAATCCAAAGATGAAGAGGATGAGGATGATAAAGATACAGGTGTACTTCCTCCTATGACGGTGGGACAGGAACTAGCCCTCAAGGAAATGAATGCCTTGGAGAGGTTTTCCCGTCCGGGAGCCAGGTATACGGAGGCTAGTCTGGTGAAGAAGTTAGAAGAGCTGGGAATAGGCAGACCGTCTACTTATGCGCCTACCATCTCTACCATCCAAAAAAGGCAGTATGTAGTTAAGGAAAGTAGAGAAGGAGTAGCAAGAGTTCTTCAGTTAGTAAGCTTGAAGGAAGAGGTAGTTTCCGTTAACCAAAAAACAGAAACCACTGGGGCAGAAAGTAACAAACTATTCCCTACAGACCTGGGTATGGTCGTGAGTGACTTCCTGGTCAAGTTTTTCCCTTCCATCCTGGACTACTCTTTTACAGCTAAAGTAGAGCAGGAATTTGACAGGATAGCATCCGGCCAAAAGGAGTGGAATGACATGATCGCTAACTTCTATGAGGACTTTGACCCTCAGGTGAAGGATACAGCAGAGAATGCAGAGCGTGCCGGAGGAGAAAGAGATCTGGGGATCCACCCTAAAAGCGGTAAGCGTGTCTTTGCCCGTTTAGGTAGATATGGCCCCATGATACAAGTAGGAGAAAGTGAAGGGGATGAAAAACCAAAATATGCTAAGCTCCGTCCTAACCAACGCTTAGAAACCATCACCTTTGAAGAGGCATTAGATCTATTCAAGCTCCCTAGAGTAGTAGGAGAATTTGAAGAGCAGCCCGTAAAAGTAAATATTGGTCGTTTCGGCCCTTATGTGCAGCTGGGGAAACTATTTGCTTCTTTAGAAGAGGAAGATGATCCCTATGAAATAGGCTATGACAGGGCAGTAGCGCTTATCAAAAAGAAACGAGAAACAGAAGCCAATAAGATCATCATGAAGTTTAATGATGATGTCCAAATCCTCCGCGGAAGATGGGGGCCCTACATTAAGTATGAAGGGAATAATGTCAAAATCCCTAAGGATGTAGCCCCTGAGAACCTCACCTTAGAGGACTGCGCCATGCTATATGAAGAAAGTAAGAATAAGCCTAAGCGCGGTAGAGGCAAAAAGAAGAAAGCGTAACCCCAAAAGCAGTCATTTATGGCTGCTTTTCTTTTTACACCCTGATAAATCTACCTGGTAGACATGGTAAGGCTAGCGGGATTTGCTGAAGTCTTCCTACCTTATTTTCTTTCCCAGAAAAACCCTTATTTTTGGAATATCCCCCTCCCTGACGTCTATCAGCCTAAGGTATCTATATGAATGACCCCATTTTGACCCTCAACACGGCTATGCATACTGCCAGTATTAGGCGGGTAAGCTCGGATGCAGAAGGAAAATTTATTTTAACTTCCAGCTTTGATAAAACGGCTAAACTATGGGATGCACAGACAGGTACCCTTATTAACACCTTACGTCCACCAATGGGCCGGGGAAATGAGGGAATGATATATGCTTGTGATTTAAGCCCAGATGGACAGTATGCCGCCCTGGGAGGATGGTCAGCAAGCTATGCGCAGGATCAAACACAGGACATCTTTATCTTTAATCCGCATTCTGGCCAACTTCTCCATCGTCTAAATTTAGGAAATAGTGGAGTCATTTTTCACCTAAGTTATTCTCCTGATGGTCAATTTCTCGCTGCTGCAAGAGAAGACGGTATAGGATTAGTAATCGTAAAGACCCAACCTTATGAAATTGTCCAGCAGGACAATAGTTTGCAAGGGAATTGCCATGGCTTGGCGTTTTCTCCACAAGGTACTTTAGCTGTTGTATCATATGACAGTAACATACGATTATATGGTAGGGAGAAAGGTTTATTCTCAAGTATCCTTAACGCTAATCCCTTCTCCCTTCTAAAAATGTCAAAAGTAGTAGGTGGAAATAGACCCTTTTCAGTAGCTTTTTCTCCTAATGGCTCCAAACTAGCGGTTGCTTTTGATGATAGCCCTACAATCTCTGTACTGGATGGAAATTCACTATCCCTTCTTTACCAGCCAGATGTTTCTGAAGCTGATACTAGGGAAAGGAGGTTATTTTCAGTCTCATTTACATATGATGGCACATGTTTAATGGCGGGTGGTGTTTACAACAAATATTCTGATGCATGGTGGCAGCAAGTCAGAGTTTGGGAAAGGGAAGGTAAGGGGAAATATAGAGATTTTGCTGCCTCTGGAAATACTATTCAACATGTTCAGCCTACGCCTAATGGGAACATCCTATTTTCAAGTGCAGATCCAGATTGGGGAATACTGGACCTTGAAACAGGAAAAAAATTAGTCTTTCATTCTGCTGAAACCATAAATTATGCCTCAACGGATGAATCTAACCTTAGGGTTAATCATGATGCTACCGAGATAGGCTTTACTCCTTTAAATGCATCTGCCCTAAGTTTTAGGCTTGGAAGTAGGACATTAACGGAGGAGGAATCATCCCATCCTCATTATCAAGATAATACTGCTGGGATCTATATTACAGACTGGGACCTTAGTACCTCTCCCAAACTTAATGGAAAAGCGTTACTCCTCCTTGAAAATTTCGAAAGGGCGCTCGCAGTGGATATCTCAGCTAGTAGGTCTCAGTTTGTGTTAGGAGCTGATCATCATATTTACTGTTCAGATAATGAGGGACACCTAATTTGGAAAATGGCTACCCAGGCTTCCAGCTGGGCGGTCAAAATAGCAGGATATGGAAAAGTGGTGGTAGGTACCTTTGGAGATGGGACTATTCGATGGTACAGGATGGAAGACGGGAAAAGACTGTTAACCTTTTTCCTGCACGCTGATAGAAAGCGGTGGATACTTTGGACCCCCTCAGGCTACTATGATGCCTCAGCAGGGGCAGAAGAATTGATCGGCTGGCATGTTAACCAAGGCCTGGACAATGAGGCCCTGTACTATCCTATTTCTCGATTCCGCTCTTCCTTTTACAGGCCAGACGTTATTGACTTAATCCTGAACACCCTGGATGAGGAGGCCGCCGTCAGACTAGCTAATCAGGAATCTAGCAAGTCCAGGCACTTACCTGCCCCCAATATCCTTAATGAACTTCCCCCTGCTATCCAAATTACCTATCCAGCTAATGGTGTAACGTTGGACCAGACTTCCCTGGATCTCTCCTACTTTATTCATTCTCCTAATGAGGAAGACATTACTCGCCTCATTGTACAGGTAAATGGAAGACCCGTTTCTACCCAAAGAGGAAACATTGCCAGAAATACTGATTTACAAACTACTGTAGAAATACCTCCTGAAAATTGTGTGGTTTCTCTTATAGCGGAAAACAGACA
>JBCCLI010000122.1:0-15825 GCA_039026975.1 Bacteroidota bacterium
AGAGGGAGTTTAGCTCAGTTGGTTCAGAGCACCTGCCTTACAAGCAGGGGGTCACTGGTTCGAGTCCAGTAACTCCCACGAACCAGTGAGGGCTATGATTTAAAATAGCCCTCATTCTTTATTTTAAGGCCTTTCTTTCCTGCCTTTACAGTGGACTCATAATCACCAAGCGCCAAACCGGTACAAAAACGGTACAAGCATTATGAGTAACCCAAGAATAGTAATTAGAAAAAATCAGGCTGCTGATGGCAGCTACCCTCTCCAGATTCGGTTTAGCCGAAAAGGTGAGCTGTACAGATTCAACATTGATATTAATGTTCAGCTGAAAGACTGGGATCCTATGAAGGGGATGGTTAAGGGTAGATCTGAGGATGTAAAGAACCTTAACCACAGAATAAGCCAAGCACTGGCCAGAGCTAATGACATCATCGTTCACTATGACCTGGTAACTAAAGCTGAGCTTACTCCAGAGAAGTTTAAATCAGAATTTTTCAGTGCAGGAAGTAAGGAAGACTTTCTAATCTTCTGGCAGCTGGAGATGATTTCCAGGTATCAGAGAAGGCTTATGGGAGATGCTGTCTTAGTGGCTGAGACTCGTACCTTGGAGAAGCTGAGAAATAGGTATAAATCTGTACCATTTACCCAGATAGGACGGAAATGGTTAGAAGAGTTTGATGCGTGGCATGCAAAGCAGCTAAGGGAAAAAGGCTATGAAGGGAACAGGGAGAGAAGGAAGGCATTGAGACAAATAAAGAAGTATCTGGGCTATGCCAAAAACAACTACCTCCAGTTTATAGATCCCTTCCAGAATTTTGATCTACCTAAATACAGTAAGGATATAGTTTATCTGGAGGAGAAAGAGCTTCAGCTGCTCATAAAGCTTTGGAGGAATAAGAATCTGCTCAGAAAGAAGATGAAAGCTTATGCTGAGAGACAAGAAATGAGGCCCTTTGATGTGGCCAGGTACACAGCAGATAAGCAAGTAGAAAGAATCTGGAAGGTAATCGTGGCCTTCCTGTTTCAGTGCTTCACTGGAGTAAGACATTCTGACTTAAAGGCGCTCTCCCATCAGAACCTAACAGATGATCTCCTGATATTTGTCCCTGTAAAGACCAGAAATACCAGTGGGAAGAAGGTATTTTTTCCTATCACCCCCATGATTAGAGAGCTAATTATGACTTCTTCCGGAGCATTAATTGAAGTAACTTCTAATCAGAAGTATAATAAGCAGCTAAAAATAGTAGCTGAGATAACCCAGCTGGAGAAGCATCTTACCTCACATGTGGGAAGGCATACTTTTGGGAGTATGATGGTAGCTAATGGCGTAAGCCTGGTTTCCCTTACTGATCTCATGGGAGTTACTTCTGTGAGGACTGTTATGGTATATGCCCATAGTAGCCTGGAAACACAGAAGAGAGAGCTACTGAAAGCTCATAAATCTCTGATTAAGGGATAGAATTATACCTGGCATACTCAGCTAATACCTCCTCTGGAGAAAGTCTTTTCTGAGCCTTAGGGGATTTCTCCTCCACGTGATCCGGATCCCGTGTGAAGGAATGATCTTCTATCCTGTAATTTTTTAGAAGCCAAGTAAGGATCTCCTCCACCTCCTCACGGCCATACTGATCTTTTGGGATAATGTACTGCATGATACTATGTAGTTACCTCCACTGCTATTCCCTTTCCCCACAGGCCCCGAAGAGCGCTCTGCGAGCGCACTTCTCCGCACTCTTCCCTCCCCCCTGCGTAGTGCCTACTGCGTGGCACAACGCAGACCCACAAACCAGCCCCCCCCCCGACCCTGAATTTAATAAGAGGTTTTCGCTGCTAGCCTTCTTTTAGCTTAGCCAGATCTGCCTCTAGGAGCCGAATCTTTTTTAGGTGCTTCTGCTGTGTAAACTCCAGGGACTGATTAGCTGCAGCTAAATCATCTCGCTCTCTCCTTAGCTCATTTATAAGCTCCATGATCTTCTCTGCAGCCTGCTCTACTGAGCCTGTGTCTCTAATAGCTTTTTCTATATCTGCTGGAGTCATTTTCTAGGATCTCAAAAATAAAGGAAGCCCCTACTCTATCAGTGGGACTTCCAGTTTACTAAAATCTACTATTCTAATCTAATTTGGAGGGATAGCTGCCTGCATATTAGATCTGCCGCTCATAGGTCCTCTCATAGTTTCCCTACTGGCTCTATTCCGCTGGGTAATCCTTTCCTGGCAGTACCTCTTATAAGATGCATGGAGATCCGGATAAACCGTCTGGATATGATCTCTTACATCTAAATCATTCAGATTACGGCTCCGTGTGAACTGGTCCTTAGACATCTGTAGAAATCTCTCCAGCTCACCGGTATCTGATAATCCTATGTTTACCAGTTTCGCTGGGTTATTGATATTAGCCAGATTCGACCTGGCTGTTTTTTTGGCATATGCCAAAATACCATCCTGCCAGCCTATGAGAACATCTGAAGCAGATAGGCTCTGGGCCTGGACAGTTCCTCCTATAGTCAGGAGAAGAAGAAGTGATATATAGAATTTCATGATTTACTAATTGAATGTTGCGAATGAGTAATTTTCTGAGGCCCCTACCCTAGCAGGGACATTTAGCTTTGCCTGAAAACACATCTTTTACATACTGCACTTTCAGCTTCCATCCGAGCATGTCCCACGTACCTTTGGGCTTTGTGGGTAGCTCTATGGTTACAGGCTGGTTTAGCTCTCTCCAGAGAGTTTTTCTAGGCTCCTGTGGAGCCACTATCATCCAGTAAATGACAGCTCCAAGCAGGAGTATCTTTATGATTTTAATTAGGCTTCTCATTAGGCTATAGTGTTATGTTTTGGAAGTACTTTCCTACTGTCTTTCTGTCCCATTTTAGCTCCCTGGCCAGGGCTGATTTTGAGGGCGCTTTTCCCCCTCCCTGAGCTTTCAGTTTATCATAGGCCAGCTGGAGCATCCCCACTCTGGCCTGGGCAGATTGGGTAGTATTATACTTCTTGTTGGTATTGTCCGGTGGGATATTTCCATAGATGTACTCCTTCCCCAATTCCCCACTTTTCTGGGTATTATTTGGGGAATTATTGCCCTTATTCGTGGGATACCCTATCTCTGCCTGAGGCTGAGTAGACTGTGGATCCCCTCCTGAGTAGGGTGGGGAAGCGTGGGCAGTTGGGGAAGGAGGCTGTACCCAAGATGGCTGGCCATATGTGGAATACCCACCCTCATTTATCTCAATTTTCCCATACAAAGCTTCCTCACATATGAGCATGCAAAAGGAGTTTAATAGCGACAGAGCAAGCATGGCTACATAAGCCATGATTACCACTAATCCCAGACTGAAGTTAAAGTCCTGATTTTTGCTGCTAGCATGTTTAAGCTGTGCCTTATAGCTACCCATGGCCAGGCCTAATTCTCTATCTCTCTGATTTTTCAGGGTGTCTATTCTTGCCTGAGCTGCATCATAAGAAGTCTTATGCTGGCTATACTCTGCCTGTGGATGCCACTTAGTTGGCTTAAACCATGTCTTTCCCTTCCATGTGTAGACTTTGAGAATATCATCCTTTATTTTCTCCTCTGCAGCTATGAGCCCTTTATACTTACTATCTATAGGACCAGTGAGGGTAGTAGGGGAGATGTTATGGAGGGAATCCAGACCTGAGGCCTGATAGGAGAAATCTGTTTTTCCACCCCAATTCTGCAGAGAGTCATTCCCACAAATAAACAGTAAAACCACAAAGGCTAAGATGGCACCTTCCGGATAGACTCGGCTCTTTCCGAATCGCCATTTTTCTACTGCATACAGCCCTAAAAAATTGATCAAGATAAAGATGGTGATGGCTATTCCAGCTGAAATAGCTATCCCTAAAGCTTTATGATTTAACATATCGCCATATCTGCCGGCTGAGATGCTTCCTGTAAACACACTCAGAGCTATACCGGCCAGCATGCTAATTACAAGCACCCATATGTGCTTTCTGGCTGATGGGCTTTTCTTCAGGTTCTTATTTCCCCTGATAGCTTGCCCTATCACTTTTAAAAAATCAAACATGACTAAATAGGTTAAGGATTAGGATTATTGACTAATGATCTTAGGTAGCTTAGACTCTGGCCTGCAGGATCCTCTGAAGTACTCTCCAGTATGATCCATTTAGCTCTGTTTAGGGTGCTGGAAAGCTGCGCTGGAGGCTGAACCAGTCTCAGCTTGGAAACTAGCTGGGAAAGCTCCTGAGTATGTGCAGGGGCATGGGCTTGAATATACTCTGATATCTGAGCTTCCTGCTCATTAGCTACCTGAGTAGGGGAGTGGGTAAACCATATGACTAATCCCAGACCTAAGAGAAAAAGGGAAACTGGATTCATACGGATACGCTGCTGCTTTTTCTTTTGAGTTTTCTTCATAATTCATGTAAGCGTTAAGCTGTTAGCTTTTAGGAAAATGGTGTGACGGTATAGGCACACACCCCCATAGGGGAGTGGATGACCGGAAGGCCAGGAACGTGTATGTCTAAATTTGATCTGGTACAGGGATGCCTTCTTCATCTTCTGAAGAAGGAAGGAGTACGGTGTACTCTTTCCCTAGCTGTAAGTCTGTCCTATACATCTCTTCTATCTCTGAGGAAACACGATCCTCTAAGACAGTAGGATCTGGTACATGAGACTTCAGGAGAATGCGTAGGAAGTAAGCTGTAGCGTACTGGTAGCGTGAATGCTGCCAGTAACGTTCTGACTCCTTCTCATAGGAGAGGGCTTCAGAACGGGCTGCGTACAAGCTGCTCTGGAGCTGCTTAATGATGCTAATAAGCTTGGGCTGGGGTAGCTCATTTAGTTGTTTGGTAGTGAGCTGGTCTACCGGTACTTGAATTTCCATTGCTTTGGCGAGCTTTAATGGTTAAACAAAAAAATCCTCGGATAAAATACCCAGAGGATTTACTCATGTATGATACCCCTGGAATACCCGCGCTCGCCAAAGACTTTAACCCGTAAAGGGACCGGGCACCCAGAGGATGCTATATGTTTACTCCAAAAACTTCTAAGGAAGCTTACGGATTAACGTCTTTGGCGAGACGCATTAAAGGTAGGAAAAAAGAGGAGGAAAAAGAAAGCTAGTGTCTAAGATTTAGATTCCTTAGATTGGAGTTTTCAATCCTATAAATGATATAGTACTATGAGATTCATCATTACCATTATCCTGTTTATTGGCCTGCAAGTGAGCGTCTATGGCCAAAGTGAGAAATTCGAGTATGCTCACGTGAGCATAGGGTTTAAGCTGAATGGAAAAACCCAGATCAAAATGATCGCTCCATCCAGTAAAGCTGCCGACCTTCTCCTAAAAGGAGATGATGCTAAGCCCATGAAGTTTGGGAGTTATATAGAGGCCCTGAACTACTTAGGAGATGATGGCTGGGAAGTGATACAGACCTTAGATGAAGGGGGAACAGGCCTTTGGGGAGCTACTACGTCTTCTTATGCCTATCTCATGAAACGGAAAAAGGGATAGACCCTCTAAGGCTATCCCTCGCGCTTACTGAATTATGAGAATTTTCAAGAATAGATCTCCCCTTACGTACTGGCTTCAGGCTTTTTAGTCGGTGTTTTCTGGCCTGTAGCAAGTACTACATACCGGCTCGTATAGCCAGTGTACTTTCCAGATTTTCCGTACAGGAATTCTAGCTCTTCATCAGTGGCTTTTTGTAAGTCCACTCTTCTGCTCCCTTTCTGCAGGATGGGGTTTTTACTCTTAGCGCGTGCTTCACCCAGCCCTGTAAGCTTATATTTTTTCATAGGTTTATGGTCTATGGTTAACAAATTCTACGGTAAAAAAAGCCTATGACTAGAAGCTTCCATCATAGAATGGAGGTACTTCTTTGTGAGCCTTCCATTCCAGTGTCATAGCAAATCCAGGGGCTTCTCCTTCCGCTTTGGCCGTATCATGGGTAAACCGTAGGAAAGCTGGGTTTAAGGGCCTGCCTACTACTCTCCACTCCTCATTTCTATCCAGAACCGCCATAATCACATTCGTACACAGCAGCTTCTCAAAAGCATGAAAGGTTTCCCTGGAGGAAGTTCCTATGAATCCTTCTACAGTAGTCTTTAGGTACTCCTGGCCAAGATCTCCCAAGGATTCTACTCTTACTCCATTTTTCTCTGGAGTAAACTCCATGGTAAGCCAAGCCGCATTAGGAAAGGCTGTAGTATCCAGCACTATATCAGAGGCCAGAGTTACAGCCTTATTAGTGGTAGGATCACCTTCATAATCTTGAAGGATAGGCCATGTTTGCACCCAGCCGGCATCTATGAATTTGGCTTGCGTGATCCCTGGAAGATTCAGCTTCTGGCATCTCTGCGCCAGTACTTGAAATAATATGGTGTTAGCCATGATATTTTCTTAATAAAGGATTCTAATTTCTATTTATCTCCAGCTCAGTTTCAGGGTAGGGGCCTATGCTTTGGTTTCAGCTGGCTCTTCCTCTTCTACCTCTGAAGGCACTTCTCCCAGCGTGATCACCTTAGGCTTAGCTTTTCCTTTCAGAGCAGAATCATCTACCACTTCAAAGAGGTTTCCAAGTCTGAGAGTATATTTATACTCAATTATGGGTTTCCCATTTGGGCCTTGTTTCACCGACTTCTCTCCAGTTTTCTTTGTGCATGGCTTTTCAGGGAGTCCATCCAAGATCTCCTGGAGGATGAATGCATTTTCTTCTTCCAGTAACTCATCAGTAGTGAAGTCTACTAATGTTCCAGTATTAGGATTTATGACCCTAACCTTTTCCACCTGAAATTTCAGGTTCATTCCTTTATGATTGAGAACAACGTTTTTCATTTCTAAGGGGTTAAAACCAGCAGGCCAACAGCCTGCTTAGGTATGTGATATTACCACGCTCGCTAGTCTACTACTTTATGGAGTTGTGTCTACTTGCTCGTTCACAAATATCTCTGAAGGCTGTGCATACTGGAAGCCTACCACGCCATCTACCAGTATCTTCCATGCTCTCTCATGCCTTTCTACCAGTAAGGATGGAGGACCGTCTGAAAGCTCTGCCAGGTTCCCTGGCTTAGCCATGACTATCTGATCTTCCCCTATTCCTTCCTGTGGTACCAGCTTTGCATTCTTTCCTTCTATACCCAAATGACCCCACTTGTTTACATGGAGCTTAGTCCCATGCTCTGACTGATAGCTACGTATGTATTTATTCACCAGGATCTGGGAGCAATAAAGATTCCACTCTTCTTCTGCTAACTCCACTGATGAGAGAGCCGCATCTACAAAAGCCTCTAACTTCAGCACTGCATCAGTATTAGAGAATGTCCCTGTGATTATAGGGCTAATGTCGCCATCCACATTAATGCTATCATCCATCTTTTTCAGGAAACCATCTGAAGAGTCTGCAGCTGCTCCTGCGACTCCTGCGACTACTGCAGCCTTCACTCCAGCCCAGCGCACCTTCTTGGCTATGTCATGGTAAAACCTCTGAATCACCTTGTTTACCACATAAGCAGCATAAGGAAAATCGTAGGGGTTGTTACCAGAGCTTTTCATGTAGGCATGGTAGTTCCTGGCATGGTACTTCCTGGGTACGTCTTTCAGGTCTATTTTCACCAAGTCTGTTTCCAGTTTACGGGCTGACAAAACAGCTTGGCCTTTAGGCGTAAAGTCTTCCTGAAATGGCTGTAGCATTTCAGTAGACCCTCCAGCTTTCAGCATCCGCTGGTCTTTTACATTTTCTCTAATAATCCCATCAGGCACCTCAGAACCAAGATATGATTCTTCATAGATCCTTGGAGATTCATCTAAAGAATAGGCTTGGATGGCATCTATGGTGGACTGGTCTATCATCACTCTTTTCTTTATAGGTTACGATTATTCAGATTCTATTCCAGGTAATCTTAGTTCTGGGAAAATTTCTTCTGAGCTGCCAGGGTAACGGGATCCAAGTATTTATTGGGTATTCCTTCCCTCTCAGATGTCAGGTCAGTATTCACTGCTGCATCAGCTACAGAAGCAGCTGCAGGCTGCTCTCCTAGCTGGATGACTTCCTGGGTAAGTTCATCTAGGTCAGCATGCATCTCCTTATTCTCCTTTTGGAGATTTTGGATATGCTTGATCAAGTCTTCTCTACTAAGCTCCGCGAAGGGATCTTCTGTATTAGCCGGCTGGCCTTTAGCAGAAATGCCAAAAGCTTTTCTGGCATTAGCCATCTTAGTTTTCCAGTTGTTTTTCATGGTTCCATTAGTTGAAGTGGAAGGTGATACATTGCTTTCTTTTTCTCTCTCGGTAGCTAGATATGCAGCCAATTGGATGGCATCCGTAAGCGTACCTATGCTATCTGCCAAGCCCATTTTAATGGCATCATTCCCCATGTACATATCAGCCTGCAGAGCTTGCTGGTTAACAAAGGGACGTGCCTCTTTAATGGCATCCTGAAAGTTTACATTAACAGGATTCAATAATTCTTTTTTGATCAGTGCTTTATCAGCATCCGAGGGTAGGGAGAAGTTATACTTCCTTTTGTTGTCTGCGCCATCTGCTGTAATGACTACCTCTTCTATGCCTTGCTCCTCTAGCCACTTAGTATAATCCAGGTACTCTAATACGGTTCCAATAGAGCCAACCGTGGCATTTTCAGAAGAAAGCATAATATGGTCAGATGGTGCTATAGTCCAGAAAGCACCACTAGTAGCCAGCTCATCCACATACCCTATGATGGGCTTATCTACCCTGCCTACCATATCAGCTAAAGGCTTAGTCCCTAAGACAGCTCCTCCAGGACTATAGATCCGGATCACATGTGCTATCACGGCTGGATCCATTTCTGCCTTTAATAGCATATCCCTGTAATCCATCATCCCATAGGAACATTCTCCCCCTTGCTGGACGAGGACTCCATGAATACTCAGAACATGGATTTTCCCTACTAGCTTAGAGCCGCTGGTGGAAGATATACCTAAGCTTAAGCTAGAATCTGAGGCTGCATGTACATCATAGTACTCAGGTTCTTTCTTATCAAAGTATCCTGATGCAGTGGCTACAGGAATCTTCCTGGCTAGCATCATTCTGACGAGCTGAGCATGCCCTAAGAATGCTGTGGGCTCCATATGGAAGCGCCCACCTGACTGCTGTAATTCTAAGAGATACTTTAACATGTGTGTAAATTTGAAGATTGCACATCTAGTCCAATAGGACATATTGGATTTTGATCATTGTTAGGGAGTAACAAAAAGATGAGATGAGCTAATGGGAAGATCTGGAATCTTCCAGGACTGTATATTACGGAAATTAACTAATCTTGTTAAGAGATAACACATGGAAATTTTTATTTGTTGGGAAAAGTGGTAAAGTCGAGTAATTAGGGATTTACTCCTTTTCCTAATTCTGTGAAGTGTGGCTATCCAAACTGGATTTCTCTCTGATTTTTTAGGTTTAGTAATTGGTCTTCTATCCTCGTTCTTCCATTACTCAGAAGGTCATTCTCTGTGCCATCCAGGGTAATTCCAAGATCTGCCAGGGTAATAACTTGGCCAGATCCGTTCTTAGATGCAGTTGAGTACTGAAATTCTCCAAGCTGCATCATGGAAGTATTGTCTTTAATCCTGATTTTTTCTGCTGCATCCTCTGGATTCAAATTAAAAGGTTTCATCCCTGCAGCATTGACTATGTTATCAATGCGAGTTTGCCCCGTGCCTACGATAGATGGATCGATCACATAAGGCATTAATTCAAATCCTCCTGAATCATTATGATGATTCCAGCCGGATGCTTTACGAGCGGAATTAATGCTTCTGAAGACGGCAAATTGATCCGACAGGTTTTGCGGCACACCTGCACGAATGAACTCACAGTTACTTACCCAAGCAGTATTTCCAGATGTGCTATTAAAAGGATTGTCAGCCTGTAAGGGTGCAAGATCATGAGCCCCTGGCCAGCGCGTCTGTCCATCTTGTCCAGTTCTCCAGGTACAGCCAAAATACGTGATATGACTACATGCTATAGCTCGGCCAGCTCGTTCTCCATAGTTCTGGATAAAATCATACAGCTGTAGCACATCACCAAACCCACGCCACAGCCAACTCCTCTGCCTGTGGGAGTCCAATACATTAAAGGATGAGGATACATTTATATTTGTGGCAGAAGTATTACTTCCCCAAAGGCCACAAAAATTGTGAGCTTGGTTAAAGCCATCAAGCTGCTCCGGATGATAACCACCGTTATTAGGGCCATTACCAGAATCTGATGCTGTTTTATACAGCATCCTAGAGAAAAAACAGTGCCTTACATCAACTCGTAAATCACTTCTTTCTCCATCATTAGCACCGTCAATAGCACGGGTGGCTGAGACTCTATCCAAGACAGTAAATCCACCCTGGTTACGGATTGATATAGAGTCATTCTGGCCTCCCATCTGGGAGCCCCCCCTGGCTCCAAAATGGCTCATAACGATGGTACCTGCACCATCCTGAATAATCAAGGGGCCATTTTCAATGCTGTAGCCAATGTCAGGAGCTGCCCAGCCACAAAAAATGCTTCTGGCTGAATCCATTGTCAGACTGTTGCCGGCAAGATTAGATATACCAGAAATTAGGGGAATAATGATAACGTTTCCTGGCAGATCAGAAATAGACCTTATTGTATTTGGGTTTAAATCTGATACCGTAACTATTTGGGGGGGGCCGCCTGAAGAAGGCCGCCAAACCTCAGAAGCCTCACAAACAGCATATCCAGCTGAGGACTCTTTAAAAACTGGAGGGTTTGAGCTAGGATTAGCACAGGCATAAATAGGTGTAGAAGCTGAGGATGGGATGCCAGCTACTATGTTAGAATCTGGACTTTCACCAATATCTGTAAGGGTTCTAACTACAACTTCTTGGATGGTATCATTTGCTAAGCCTGAAACTATTACTTCAGTACTCAATGAAGCCCCATATGGAGTTGGGGGGAAGGTGTTTTCCCCCTGGGTTCTTACGTAAATATTATACCTATCAAATACTCCTCCATTAAGGTTAGCAGAATCCTCCCAAGAAAGAGAGAGTTGCCCATTTGCAGAGGCAATAATAACTAAGTTTTGGGGAGGATCTGGGGTGGTAGGCTCTACATATGGATCATCAATAATGTATACCATGTTATCAAAGGCCCAGTCCTGCGTAGTAGAAAAATTTAAGTTACTAGCGAAAAATCCCCAATACGGAGAAGTGCCTAGATCAATCGTATAAATAGATTGAAAAGAAGTCCAGTCTAATCCATTTTTTGAAAATCTTAGGGAGAACGTGTTCCCAGTTTTTTTGATTAAATACCACTCTATTGGAAGTTGAGGGGGGGAGGATAAATCAAAGTCTGAGTAAATAGAATTTGCTCCATCAGTTTCTCTTAGGGTAACTCTTCTCGCTCCAGAGGAGTTCGCTGTTTGCAATACAGAAATATAGGCTGAATCGTCATTTAAGGATTTTCTAGCTTGAAGAGAAAAATAAGAGTTATTATTATTATCAGTAGTAGATTCAACTCTAAGGATCATTTGCAAGTCGCCAGCGATCTGCTTTGCGACTCCACCGAGACGATCCTCGGAATTAGCAAACTGAGTAGCATAAGGAGTTGAATAAGCGTATTTCCCGGTAGAGTCATCATAAGAAGCTACTGCAGAGCCATTATTGAGCGCAACCAAGCCAGGTGTGGCAACAACCTCAAACCCGTCATTTAACCCCGTAGAGAGAATAGGAGCGAAATACGAAAACATTGCATCGAAAATTGCCAAACCGTCAGTCGTTAGCGCAGCAAATCCTGTATCGGAATTTAAGAAAGACATTACCCTATCTGCTGGTGCTGTTCCGCCTACAGATAGAGTGTCCCCACTTTCAAGAAAAACAAGGATCTTATCTGAAGAATCACCTACTTCAGAGCCCACAGAATCAGCATCTGCCACAAGATCCTCCGTGTCTTGGTAAATGAACTCCTCATTACTATTAAAAATCGTCACTGTCCCAGACAGTCCAGCAGCAAATGGACTGGCACTGTTTTCAATAACAATACTTGTACCAGTTGAGATAGCAAAGTTGTCCGATGAAAAGCCATGTTCATCTCCCACAGCTCTTTCGGCAAAAATTACAGGTCTTGCCCAATTGAGTAATTTAGAACCAAACACACCCGAACTAACATTTTCAGATACGTAGGCAAAGTCGTAATCATCTTCAGGAGGGACCGTAGCTTCATGGTTAAAGACTGTTACGGTATAACCAAGGGTATTAGTCAGACGAGAAATGATAGCCTGATCCTGAGAGCTTATTGATCCGGTGTTAGCAACGAAATAGGCGATTCTTGCAGTATTAGTAGGGGTAGGGGCAGATTCTGTAATGGCAAGATCAATATTTGATGGGTCGCTTTCACCCTCAACATTTTCAGAGGTCGTGTAAAAATCATAGGAAGTGTTAGGGCTTAATCCTGAGATAGTGGCATTTGGGCTAGTTAGTAAATCTGACTTAATATAAATTGAATCTGAGCTTCTTTTCCAGTATAGATAATATCCTAATATAGTTGAACCTCCATCAGAGTCAGGAGGGCTCCAGGTTAGTGATATAGAAGAAGAGCTTGCTGTGGTTGCAGAAAATCCTGAAACTACAGCAGGAATCGTGATGGGAGAAAAAATTCGATTAGATCCAAAAAAGTGCTTGTGTCTCCTGCTGTACATACTAAAGTATATTTAGGGGTTGAAGCCGGTCTAGGCGAACATCAATGAAAGACTGGGAGCCTCTTTCCATCTTAAAGACGGACAAATAAAATCTGTCTCCTTGGGATGTGTTTGACCAATCTAAATCTTCTACAGAAGTTTTAATGAGATTACTTTCCTCTGTACTTCCTCCTAAGTCGCTGACGGCTGTGATACCTGATATTTTGCTGCCGGCTGTAGCTATGTAGCATTGGATTGCTGCCGTATGGCCTGACTTTAGGTTATATAGTCTCAGCTGGTGGTCTGTTCTATTAAGAATAGCGTAACCTAGCTGGTTAGATGTGCAATCCATTACCTGAGGATCGCCCCCAGATCCTGAAGAATCTGTATCAAATTCAATAGTTACCGGAAGCTGCTCTTTAAGCCCTAGGGCTTCATCTACCACATTGTCTCCATCTTTATCATAGATGAGCTTGCTCATCCAGATGTGATTATAATTAGGAATAGATTCTACATGCCACTGTGAATCAAGGGCTCCATAGATCCTGAAGACTCCATTAGCATTTATCTCTACTTGTGTAGGGCTTTCTAAAACAAATTCCCCTCCTGACCATGAACCAGCATTAA
This sequence comes from Bacteroidota bacterium, assembly GCA_039026975.1. GTDB lineage: Bacteria > Bacteroidota > Bacteroidia > J057 > J057 > JBCBKZ01. The sequence continues at coordinate 13,270 of JBCCLI010000122.1, forward strand.
AGGAAGAATTTTCTTCAGCAAACACTAAGACCCTTCTGGATGCAGTAGAATTATGGCCTCTAACTATGATGGTAAAGGAGAATTTATCTCCTGTATTTCCTCCCAAGTTCATGCTATTCCATGCTGCCAAATTAATCTGCAGGGATTCAGAGGCTAAGGAAAGATCACATTCTATGATCCCCTCTAAGAAGGTTCCATCTACATCATAAGTGACAATCTCATTACTTGGGAGAAAAGCATAGGGTTTCTTCCCATCATTAATTAAAAATGGGCCTGTAGAATCCCATGTATCATTAGTCTTAGGCCCGTAGAAGGCCCTGTTATCATCATCTATGTAATACTGACCATTACTACCAAGAAGATCAGAAGGAGCGCCTGAGCCCCTAATAAAAAGCTGAGCTGTCTCACTTTCTACCAGTTCTCCAGCTTTTACTAATAGTGCTGCTACTACAGCTGCTCTATGCTTATTTAATGGGTTATTAACTAGGGTATTATTTACCTCGGCTATAAAAGTACTTACTGCATTTGCAGACATAGCTATGCTGTTTCAGTGTTAAAATCTGCTATCTCAAAATCTGTAGGATCAAAGTCCCCTCCAGAGCCTTCTACCAGATACTCCTGGACAAAATCATGCGAGCATATTTCTCCAGATTTAAGCGCTACCTTAATGTTTCTAATGATAGCTCTACATACGCCCTGAAGGGTAGGACCTGGGATATTTAAAGGGCCATAAACTCCGGATACAGAATTATACTCCAGTCTATCGACTACATTCCCTAAAGGGCTTTCTATGGTACCAGTGGGATAGGTGAGGATGTTCTGTATAGCTCCTGATACATCAGGAGATACAAACAGGAAATTGAATACTCCATTGGTTAAAGTCCATGGATCATAGCTCCAGTCTGATTCATTGAGAGCTGCACATGGATCTACAGGAATTTCTTCCTGAAGTAGAATGGTGGGAGAGGGAAATCTTCCCTTACCTGTAAACTTAAAGGAGTAGGCTGCAGATCCTTCCCTGGAAGTCTTAGTATCAATAATAGGCTCTAAGGTCAGAGGAGAGTGGGGAGTACCTACTAATTTAGTCTGGCCATTATAGAAACTCAGAATAGCTACATAGGAGCCATTCTGCATATTCATCAGTTCCAGGTCTACCTCATTTCTAAGATCTGGATGAATCCCCTCCAGCGTTAACTGAAAATAGAGGCCGTTAGGAGATTTCTTCCCTGCCTCTCTAAATCTGCATGTGTCAGGAGCGAAGTAATAAGTTTTCCAGCTGGAGTCTGCTGGTAGAATCAATTTACTTTCATCTACCATCAGCTTTACAGGCTCATATCCACCTAGCAACTCTGAAGCCCTAAGAAGTCTGACCTCCCTAACGCTGCCTATTGGTTTAGCAGATGGATCTCCTAATCCGGAAATATTGGAGAATAAGGTATTCACCTTTCAAAGATGAATACCTATCTAAGGCTCTGGAAGGATACTATTTCACAGAATAGCCCTTAATGAGAAAATCATTAATTACCTCCATGGCTGTATGAGCATAGTCCTGCCAGTTGTTTGCACGAACAAGTTTAGGGGGGATTCTATGCTCCTTGATAATAATATCCTCCTTACTTCTACTGTAACAATCAAAAGCTATGGTAGGCCTATTTGGTCGGACTATTCTACCAAGCCTAAACATCTGATTATCAGATGGTCGAAATTCGTGTATTTTGGTCAGTTTTTGGAAAAAGAAAACCTGATCATCTGAGAGTTTCCTCTGAAGGTGCCTATAGGCAGATTCAAGGCTTAGTTCCTCTTCAGTGATACCAAACAAATCTAAGAATGATTTCACTGCTTGCTGCCTATTCCATTCAGCTCTATTCAATCCCTTCTCCTTGGCAAGCAGTTCCTGGCCCTCTATGAACCTTCTCATATTTAGGTAAAAGGCATGCTGGAAAAACACCCCAGATTTAATTAGAGGCTCTAAGCTTGGATGAAGGGAGATAAGGTCGGGATCATCAAAAGTGATCTGCACATGTGGGTACTTGGGTGTACCTGGTTCTTTTACTACTGTTCCTGCATTTAAGGCCATGTACTTGAATTGTAAAAAGAGATCAGTCGTAGGCCCCTGATGAGAAACTGGATAGGGATCTGGACCATATGTAGCTGCCAGATATTTCTTTACGTAAGGAGTAATCGGAATGTAAAGTCTCATATCCAAAATATACGAATATTAGACATCTATATTTTAGAATAAAATGAGAGTCTTACACGATTAAATTATTCAACGAATCACTAAACTTTGATAAAAAAAAAGTTTGAAAAATCTGGATTCTAGTGACTAGGTTGACTAGGTTCATATAAGCCGCTGTATTTCAGGTAATTAACAGGCCCTAGGCACCTAGTCATTATGACTAGACATAGTCACCGATGACTAGGTTTTTCTGCCTGAAAAATGGCTTATTACCACAAATGACTAGATGACTAGGTTATGACTAGGTTATGACTAGGTAGTATTTGACTATATAACTATATGATAATCAATTATATATAATATCTGTATAGTTACAT
>JBCCLI010000123.1:0-15815 GCA_039026975.1 Bacteroidota bacterium
GTAAAGAACTGTATGACTCCTATCCTGAAAATGTGTCGTTTAAAAACGGTCTGGCGATCTCCTATTCGAAACTGGGGGAAACCCAGAGCAGCTTAGGGAATTTGGAGAAAGCCCTGGGCTATTTTGAAGAATACACAAGATTAGAGAAAGAACTGTATGACTCCTATCCTGAAAATGTGTCGTTTAAAAACGGTCTAGTCCTTTCTTATTCATGGTTAGGGTATCATTTAGATAAAATGGAGAGAGCCCTTGAGGCAAAAGAGAAGTATAAACTTGGACTCTCACTAGCAAAAGAGTTGGTGGAGAAGCATCCTGCTTTTAAGAAATTTCATGAAAACTATCAGTGGCTCAAGGATAAGCTGAATGCAACGTAAAGAGTTATCTGTCTTTAATCTGTGCATCTGTGGCTTTTGAGGAGAGAAAGATGGAGGTTTTGTATGTGTTAATGATGAAACCACCCCTACGCCCCTCCCAAAAGGGGAAATACTACTTTGCCATATCTATTCGTATGTCATTCCGCTGGGCTTACTGGGTATGGATGGGGGCGTCAAGCGGGATCTCGCGTCCTGCTTGACACCCCTCCCTACATGCCCCATCCCCTTTAGAAAAGGGATGCCCTGCGGTCCTAAGTAGTTATTCATGGTGGTAAATGTTAGTGCTGCTGTCTAAGCTTAGTGGGATGCCGTTTGTCCCTTTAATGGTAGCGATCCCTGAAGAAATTTGTGCGTCATCCCGCTGGGCTTCCTGGGGGTGGCTTGCGGCGTCAAGCGGGATCTAGCGAGAGATATTCCACTTCTGTTAGTTCATGTGATAGGCTAGATGCCGTTTGTCCCTTTTCCTCTGCTATAGGCCCAACGGCATGACAGCCTCTTGTGGGCTTAAAGGCTTTTGAGGTGAGAAAGAGGGAGGTTTTGTCCGTGTTAATGATGAAACCCACCCCTGCGCCCCTCCCAAGAGGGGAAATACCTTTTGCCATTACCTATTCGTGCGTCATCCCGCTGGGCCTACTGGGTATGGATAAAGGCGTCAAGCGGGATCTCGCGAGAGATATTCTACTCCTGGTAGTTCATGTGATAGGCTAGATGCCTTTTGACCCTTTTCCCCTGCTACAGGCCCAACGGCATGACAGTCTCTTGTGGGCTTAAAGGCTTTTGAGGTGAGAAAAAGGGAGGTTTTGTCCACGTTAATGATGAAACCCACCCCTACGCCCCTCCCAAGAGGGGAAATACCTTTTGCCATTACCTATTCGTGCGTCATCCCGCTGGGCCTCCTGGGGGTGGCTTGCGGCGTCAAGCGGGATCTCGCGAGAGATATTCTACTTCTGTTAGTTCATGTGATACGCTAGATGGCGTTTGACCCTTTTCCTCTGCTATAGGCCCAACGGCATGACAGCCTCTTTAGGGCTTAAAGGCTTTTGAGGAGAGGAAGAGGGAGGTTTTGTAGGAGTTAATGATGAAACCCACCCCTACGCCCCTCCCAAAAGGGGAAATATTACTTTGCCCTCATATGTTAGAGATATTAAGCGGGATCTCGCGAGTGGATTTCCCGTCTGTTATCCACAGTTCATTGACTTTGACAAGTAAGTCGGCCCACTGTAGGGGTGGATTTATCCGCCCATTGAAGCATACGGCAGCTGAAGCAGCCGGTCCATTTTGGGCCTTAAGCCTGCCATCTGAATGGTGGAAAATCAGCTACTCTATTCCCGTTCCCTTATTGAAATTGATCTGGGTTTTTACCTGAGGGGGCAGGAGTTCCCACAGCCTGTTTATGCAGCTGCGGAGGTGGTTATACTGCTCTTGAGCTATGGCCTGCTTGCCAGACTGGATGAGGGCCTCTGCCTGCTGGGGATGCTTATACTTCCCATAGCGTTCTTCTGCCAGATCATAGAAGATCTCCTTTAGGTACTGGGGGCTGCGCCACATGATCTGGGAATGCAGATGATTAATGCGATCTATGGCACCCTGGATGATGAGGGGACTGTTAGAGGCCAGGTATTCCTTCTCCTGAGCCAGAATTTCTTCATATGCCTCTACATCTGACTGGGCAGGCTGGTAGCTCATCATCACAAACTCCATCCCCCGCTTCGTGCGGAAATAGCGGTTCTTGATCTTGATGATGAACTTATCCTTCACCAGCTTATCTACCTGCTGGGCTATTTGCCGTTTTTGGGCTTCTATTTGGAATTTCTCATCTGTAATATCATCCGTATTGAGGCCTTTCAACTGGTCTTTGACGGCTATTACCTCAAACTCCAGGTCTACTAGTTTTTGGGCAGCCTCATACTGCATATTGGCTTCTGCCTCATAGATTTCTTCCCGTATATGCTCATGTAGGATACTCAGCTCCTGCATGAGGGAAGGGATGTGTACGGCCCGCTTCTTGGGGGTAAACACATTCTCAAACTCCTGGTCGCTCATCATGAGGTAGACATTCACGCTTAGCTCCCGAGAGGGACTCATCTCCAGAGTGATCTCTATGTCAGAACCCTTAATGAGGTCGCGCTTGAGGTCTTTGCCGGAAATGAAGATATGGCCTATGCTCTGATTAGCGGAGGGGAGGGCATAGCCAGGGCCTTCCAGCACACGTATAAGCAGGCCTTCTTCAGACTCCTTAATGATGTTTCGGGAAACCTGCTTGATAAGAGTCTTTTTCAGCGGGAGAACAGCATTCTTCTCAAAGACGGTATCTAGTATGGTTCGCTGGTTTTCCACATCATCTATTTCCAGGCAAATGTCATCCGGTAGGGGTTGGCCTGTAATGCCATAGCTCCCTTGGGTGATCTGGATGGGGTCTATCTGTAGTGGGATCTGATTTTGTAGGGGATCAAAGACCTTTAGATCAAACTCATTAAAGGCATTCTTCACTAAGGGAAGTTCTTCCTGTATCTGCTCCTGCAGGGGCTTCAGGCCGGAGTCATAGCCGCCATCTGTACGGGTAAGGCGGTATTGCATGCCCTTCCAGGGACCGGTGAACTTAGCCGTGAAAAACTCTTCCATATCCTGGGTAGTGGCGGCATAGGCTACTTTTACTTCCAGGGTAGGTAAGGGGCTATCTGTTTTAGGGCGTTTTTTAGGGGGTAAGCTGCTTTTCAAGCTTCCTGCATACCAGGCCGCGCCTTGGACTACGGCTAGGGTAGGGTTAGCTTCCGTATTTACATGTATGCCTAACTGCTTGCCTAATTCTTCCCGTAGGTAGGGGATGTAGGTAGAGCCTCCCACCAGCAGCACCTGATCCAGGTCTTGGGCTTCTATTTTCTGCACCTTCAGCATGTTATGGATGAGGCTGAGGGTACGCTTGAGGGGTTTCTTGAGTAGTTTCACCAATTCTTTTCGGTAGAAGAGCTTAAATACCTCTACCAGCTTTCCTTCCTGATCTGTAAGGTCTAGTTCTATTTCAGCCACATTAGACTGGGAAAGCTGAATTTTGGCTTCTTCCGCCTTGTACATGAGGAGAGGATACAACCTACGGTAAGGGCCTTTCGCGTCCCTAATGTTCTTAGCTAAGTCAGGGAAATGCCCCGCTTCTTCCAGGGCAGGGATCAGGATTTTCTCCATAATCAGCTGATCAAAGTCGGTTCCTCCCAGAAAATTGTCTCCTATATGGTCTCTAACCTTCATTTCTCCCTGACTGATTTCCACTATGGCAGCATCAAAGGTTCCTCCGCCCAGGTCATAGACCAGCCAGGGCTTATGTTCTTCTTGTTGTTCTCCTAGTTGATTAAGATAGGCTAAGCTGGCAGCTATGGGCTCCTGCAGGAGTTCTACATGGGTGAATCCAGCTTCTTTGCCGGCCGCTACGGTAGCGGCAGACTGCATAGTATCAAAGGAAGCAGGAATGGTGATGACCACTTCCTCAGGTTGTTGTCCCGTATGTATAAAGCCTTTCAGTTCTTTGAGAATAAGTGAGGATAGGTCTATGGGAGAGAGGCTGCCCTCTTTTTGGCTTAGGGCGTAGGTTTCATCACTTCCCATTTTGCGCTTAAAAGCCGTAAAGACATCTACCCCTTCTTTCCCAAGGTATTCTCGGGCTTTATCACCTACTATGGTTCTTTCTCCCTTGAAAGCGATTACAGAGGGGAGGACTGGCTTCTGGTTCAGCGGATTAGTGAACACCTGAATATCTCCTGAAGAGAAGGTAGCAATGGCAGAATTAGTGGTTCCCAGGTCTATCCCAAAATTGATCATATGCTATTAGCTAGTGGGCTATGCAGCCCATGTAATATGGCTTGTTAAGTGTAAGTTTAAGACTAAGTGTAAGCCAAAGTGTAAGTTTAAGACTAAGTTGAAGTAGAAATAAAGCTACTTTACTCCATTCTCCCGGAATGAATCTCTCTCATTCAACACTCAATGCTAAATACTCAACATTTCTCACACATCTACTATGACTATCCCTCTTTGGACCAGACGGGCTTTGCCGTCAGCTATATGCCTGATAATAGGCTTAATGACTTCTCTGATAAAGAGGGCTTGTTCTAATGTACCTACGATATTTGCTTCATAATCGGTACGGGAATCTTCAAATTTATCCCCTAAGGGATTTTCCCATCGGTAGCCCATCCTATCCATGCTTTGCTGTATCCTGCGGAGGGGCCTTTGCAGGCTTGTCGCATTATCCATGAGGAGGGTTTTTTTCTCTAATTCAAACAACTGGTTAATTATATGAACCAAATCGCTTTCCTGTACCGTAGATACCATAAGTAACTATATTATCATAAGAATGTACTCCCATACCAGTTGCGATGTTACAGTGGGAGGATGAGCATACCATCATGAAACAGTATATTAACCCTTTTTCTGTCTTTAAGCTTGATCCCGGTAAAAATTATGTCACCCCTAAGTTTAATGAGCTGCGGAAAATCCGTAAGCGTACCTTGGCAGAACTAGACTTGCAAGAGGGCCCTACCCTCAGTATCAAGGGATTTACCTTTGACCGCAATAGCCTGGATCAATACTTTGAAGAGCTAGAGAAGGAGGAGGTAATAGCCCACCACCTAAGCATCTGGAAAAATCGTAGTCTGTTGAAGTTTCTGGAAGAAGGGAATCTTTCCTTGTTTCATGATAAGCTAACCAGCCTACAGGAGGATTCCGGCCTTCATGCTTTTATAGCGCCATATTTTATTGAGCAGTATGGAGGTATACTGATGGAAGCCATCAGAGACAAGCATGCGTCTAACGTGAGTTTGCTCGTAAAACAGGAGCTACCTTTTGATGCAGAGATGCGTGCCAAAGCCTATGAGAAAGCCTATAAGTTTCTGAACTATCAGCTAAAAGATGCCCAAAACATCCAGCGTAAAATAGATACTGCAGAATCATACCGACAAATTCTCCCTCTTTTACCAGCCTTTTTTGATGGAATCAGGCATGCGTACCAGCCTTATTTACAGGAGGAAGAGCCGCTGTTTTCTTCTGAGGAAGAAAAGGAAGAAGCTAAGAAGTGGGGGGTTGGTGTTGCTGTGGGGATAGCTTTGGCAGGCCTTTTGTACTTGATCTTAAAGTAGCTTATCCACTAGATAGACTACATTTTTCAGCTTTTTATTTCACCTGTAATAATCTCCTTATTAGCGGGTACATCAACTCGTACTAAAGTTAAATATTTATCCTATTGTTTATTTCATTTTGTTATACAATAGGCTTAATCTTTTATGCGTACAGTATATGTGTGGATGTGTATGTTCCTGACTTCTTGTATGTGGTATGTGGGCTGTGATATGATTAAGAGCAAGGAAAAAACCATCCTGGAAGCTAGGGTGCGAAGTTTACAAGAGGAGATAGATTTTCTGAGAGATGAAAATACTACGCTGAGAGGAATTGATGGAGAATCTGTGCCGGTAGGCTTTCACGTACAAATTGGCGCTTTTAGAAGGGTAATGTTGGCTGACTACACCCAGGAGACAGTTTTATTATCAGCCAGTCAGGAAAACGGGTTTGAAAAAGTCATGTTAGGGACATTCCAAAGCTATGAGGAGGCGAAGTCTGTAAAACAGCTTGCCAGACAATTAGGGTTTAATGATGCCTTTGTTGTTGGTACGGTAGACGGTGCTAGAATAGGTCTTTCAGAGGCCATTACAGCCTCTCAGCAATACTATCAATCCTCCTCCAACGAATTTTAGGCAAATAGATATTTTGATAGGATTAATGGTTTGAGGTTGGTAGAAAGTTTAGGGATGCTTATATTGAAGAAAGTGGGCATCGTCGCTTAATTAGTTGGTAGATAACAGCTGTTTAATACCGCTAAGGAAGTAAATCATATAATTTTACCTGGTCTGTTCATGTAATGTTGCCATGCGCTACCCAACAGCACTTATCCTGCTAATTCTTCTGCAATTGTCCCCTATCCGGGGGGATGAGCTGGATAGCCTCACTACTCAATTACTTATACAGCAAAATAAAGGAGATGAGATCGGGGCCATGGAGACCCTGAAAGCGCTAGGGGAAGAGCATCATGAAAATCTCAACCATAGAAAAGCATTTGGATACTTCGAACAAGCCTTACAGATAGCCCTGAAAAATGGGCTTAAGGAAGAGCAGGTAAGGCTAAAAGCTAAGATGGGCTATGAACTATTCTGGCAGGATAATTATCAGGATGCCCTGAATTACCTATTTAAAGCGGAAGAAGAGAAAAGGTGGTTAAGTGCAGAAGATCAGTCGCAGCTCCTTTCCCGCATAGCAGAAGTATTTACTAACCTGGGGGACTATACCCAAGCCGCCACTTACCAATATGATGCCTTGAAACTCAGTGAGTCTGTTAATGACTCTCTGGGGATAGCCTATGGCCACTGGAGCCTGAGTCGTGTGTTTTGGTATAGCGGCCAGCTAGATAAGGCCTATGAGGAAGCCTACCAGGCTTATGAGCTATTTACTACCCTGGAGAGAACCAATGCCCTTTATAGCACAGTAGCTGCCCTGGGGTCTATCCAAATTGAGAGAAATAACCTGGAAGAGGCTGAAGATCTGATCAACAGGTCTTTACGGGTAGCCAGAAGTATGGAATACCCTTATGGAGAAGCATTTTCTACGGGAATGTTAGGAGAGGTATTCAAGGCCCATGGAGATCTGGACTCGGCGGAATTTTACATAGAAAAAGCCATTGGTCTATTCAAGGAGAAAGGAATTAAGATGGAGATGGCTGAGTTTGAGAAGTCCCTGGCGGAAGTCTATACCAAGCAAAACAGATTTGGAAGGGCCATTGCTAAGCTTAAGGAAGCCCTAAACATAGCCACTAATATTGAAGCCTCTGCCTTGGAAAGAGACATTTATGAAAGGCTGGCAGAGAGTTATGAAAAGCAAGGCAACCTCCGCCTGGCATATGATTATCTCAGCAAATACACTACCCTCAAAGACAGCCTGTTAAATGAAGAGAACCAGAAGCAGCTGTCCAAGCTCAAGAAACAATACGAGATAGAGAAAAGAGAAAGAGAGCTAGATTTCAAGCAGCAAGAGTCGGAAATAGAACAGAATCAGTTCTACATCTATGGCTTTGGGGTAGGACTAATTTTCCTTTCAGTCATACTCTGGCTGGTATTTACGCGCTATAAATCCCAGTTCCAGGGAAATGAACTTCTCTTGAGAAAGAACCAGGAAATAGCCTATCAAAATGAGCAGCTCACGCACCTAAACGAGGATTTGCTGGAGTTTTCAGAATTGGTGAGTAGGGATCTGCAAAGCCCACTAGCTAATATTCAGGATGTGTGCAGGAGAATAGATGGGAATGCAATAGCCCCTGATGACGTACAAGTAGTAAAGGCTAACCTTAGTAAAATGGAGGAAGCCCTCTACGGCTTGGTTATGTATTCTGTTACGGGTTCCATGGAAGATGCTTTCGAGCTGTGCGACACCAGGGAGCTGGTAGTGGAAGCCATGAACGAGTTACCTGCCCATGTGAAGCAAAAGTCTTCCAAAATATCCCTACAAAATTTGCCAGCGGTATTTGCTAACAAAAAGAAGCTTACCCAGCTATTTCTTCACCTAATTACTTATTCTCTCCAACATCAGGATAATCCTACTAGTACCATCTACGTTTCCGGAGAAAAGCTGGAAGATGGGCATGAGTTTTCTATCCATAATACAAATACCTTCATATCAGAAGAGAAAGCCTCAGCCCTCTTTAGGGTATTCTCAGAAAAAGAAGAGGGAGAATATACCGGACTAGAGCTAGCCGTTAGCCGAAAAATAGTAGAACAGCATAAGGGCCACATCTGGGTAGAAACCAGTGAGGAGGTAGGAACTTCTTTTCATTTCAGCATTCCCAAAGGAAAATATATGGAGAATGCCCCTCTTACGTAAAGTACCTAAAGTCCTGTCCGTGCTTGATTTGTAATAAGCTGTGATAGATCAGCTTAATCACTCCTTCCACATCTGCCTTATGTGTCATTTCCACAGTGGTATGCATATACCGCAGGGGAAGTGAGATCAAGGCAGAAGGAACTCCCATATTAGAGTAAGCAAAGGCATCCGTATCAGTTCCTGTAGAACGGGAAGCTGCTTGAAGCTGTACATCTATTTCTTCCTTAGCGGCCGTATCCCTGATTAGTTTTAGGAGGTTATTCTGGACCGCAGGCCCAATGGTAAGCGCAGGTCCTTTACCAGCCTTAATATCCCCATTCATGATTTTATCTATCATGGGGGTGTGGGTATCATGTGTGACGTCCGTAACTATAGCTACATCCGGCTGTATCCGTTCCGCCACCATCTGCGCTCCTCTAAGGCCTATTTCTTCCTGGACGGCATTCACGATGTACAGACCGTAAGGAAGGCTAACATTATTCTCCTTAAGCAAGCGCGCTACCTGAGCTATCATAAATCCCCCAGCTCTGTTATCCAGGGCCCGCCCCACATAATACCTATCATTCAGGAGCATGAAAGTATCTTCATAGGTAACTACACAGCCTACGTGAATACCCATTTCTAAGACTTCATCCTTGGAAGTACAGCCGCAGTCCAGGAATATATTGGTGGTCTCTGGAGCTTTTTCTTTGGTTTTTCCCCTACGTGTGTGGATAGCAGGCCATCCAAATACGGCAGGAATCATCCCTTTTTCTGTGTGAATAAACACTCGCTTAGATGGTGCTATCTGGTGGTCAGAGCCACCATTTCTGATTAGGTAAATAAATCCATCCTCAGTAATGTAATTAACAAACCATGAAATCTCATCCGCATGCGCTTCTATCACTACCTTATAGTCTGAGTCCGGATTGATTATTCCGTAGGTAGATCCGTAGGCATCTACTTCATAAGTATCTATGTAAGGTTTGATATACTCCAACCAAAGTTTCTGCCCACCCGACTCAAATCCCGTAGGAGAGGGATTATTTATATACTGCTCGAAGAACTCCAACGCCTCAGCATTCATAGCTGTCAATTCTGCCATAAAGATTGTATTTAGATGATCCCAAAGTTAGAAAATATTTTTTCTTTCAATAGGTCCATAGCCTTTATCAAGCTGTAACTCCGAAATAATATTATCGTATTAACTTATTATAATAACCTTGAATGTCTACTTTGTCTAAGTTTCGTCTGATCTTTCTATTTCTTGTCAGTCAGTTTCTATTTATACATACAGCTTATTCTCAGGCTACCTCTACCTTTATAGACCTGGAGGTGGAAGCCTTCTCTACTGCCTTATCAGAGAAAGAAGGTGCTGTTTTGCTAGATGTACGTACACCAGCAGAGTGGCAAACGGGATATATAGACGGGGCCTTACTTATGGATTTTCATGATCCTGGTTTCGAGGAAAAGCTTTCAACGTTAGACAAACAAAAACCTGTCTTTGTTTATTGTAAAGCGGGGGGCAGGAGTGGGAAAACAGCCGAACAATTATATAAAATGGGGTTCCTGGAGGTGTATAACCTGCTAGGAGGTATGACAGCCTGGGAGGAAGAGAAAGGAAAAGAGACACTTGTGAAACCATAAGAGAAAAAATAGCTGTTACCACCCATGAAATTCCTTTCACTTATTCTTAGAAATAAAAACGTATGAAATCTTCATTCTCAACTATTATTCAATCAGAAGTTCCCATATTAATTGATTTTCATGCAGAATGGTGCGGGCCTTGTAAAGCCATGGCTCCTGTGCTTAAAGAGCTAGCGGGAGAGGTTAAAGGGAAGGCTAAAATTATCAAGATAGATATAGACAAAAATCCTGTGCTAGCAGAGAAGTATCAGGTAAAAGGGGTACCTACCTTTATGGTCTTTAAGCAAGGTGAACTCAAGTGGCGTCAGTCTGGTATGATGCCTAAAGATATGCTAAAGAAGGTGCTTAGTCAGCATACTGATAATTAACCCTAAGAGCTGCATAGGGTAAAAATGGTAGTCTATGTAGTAAATAGTAACACTAGCGAGAATAGTATGGCAGGTATGGGAGAATTGATTATAGGTACAGACGAGAGTAAGCTGAAGAGAATGGCCAGAATGATGAAGACGGTGGGGCATTCTCAGCGATTAAAAATTATTGATTTATTACAAGAGAGGGGAACGCTTACTGTAAAGGAAATTTATGAAAAAGTAGGAATTAGCCAGTCAAATGCCTCCCAGCATTTGAAAGCGTTAGAAGATATAGAGGTACTTACCTCAAAGCGTGTGGGTAAGAATATTTGCTATAGCATACAAAACCACGAGGTTTTGCAACTCCTCAGATGTATGAATAATTGTATAGACTGCTAGTAGCCTGACCTTATCTCAGGCGTTCCTTTTCAAGTAAGGCTAAGGCAGAAGGGACATCTTTCACAGGCAGTTTACAGCTTTTATTGAGACAAACATAAATGTAGGTAGCCCCCTTTACATATTTATTCTCCAGTAATGGCAGATCTTCTGTCTTGGTACTTCCCAGAAGAATAGCATCTCCCAGGTAGGAAGCAGCCATCTCAGCCCTTAGTATTTCTGCATCTTTCCCTACAATGGCAATTTCAAACAGGGGTTGTGTCTGCTGAGCAGCGGCTAATGCCCAGTTACTGTAGTAATCCGGCTGAGCTAGAATAGCTTCCTTTACATTACGGATCATTTGATCAGCCATGTCCCTGTAGGCTTGCTGGTCATAGAGCGTCCCCAGGTAAGCCAGTACCCTGGCCATGGTAGAATTAGAGGAGGGTATTACATTATCCCCTACTTCTACTTGCCGGGAAATTAAAGCAGCATCCTCATCAGAAGTGTAATAGAACATGCCTGTTCTGGGATTGTAGAAATGTTCTTGTGCATAAGCGACAAGCAGCTTAGCTTTTTCCAACCATTTTACATCAAAGGTGGCCTGGTACAGGCTAATACATGCATCAGCGGTTCGGGCATAATCATCCAGAAACCCAGAAATGCTAATATCTCCATCCTTGAAAATTCTCATTAGCTGTCCCTCAGAGGTCATCATTTCTTCCGTGAGAAAGGTGCCTATGCGAATGGCTTCCTCCTTAAAGGCGGGGGTTTGTAAAGTGTGATAAGCATCTACATACGCCTTGATCATCAGGCCATTCCAAGCCGTGATCACCTTATCATCTAAGCTGGGTCTTATTCTTTTTTCTCTTTCAGCTAATAAGGTGGCTTTACTTGCTGCCAATTTTCCATGTAGGTCTTGTACGGAGAGAGAAAAAGCTTCTGCACTGGCAGCTAAGGATTGTGATAAGTAAAGGATATTTTTTTCTTCCCAATTGCCCTTTTCAGTTGCAGCGTATACCTGGGAGAATAGCTTGGCGTCTTCGCCCAGTAGCTTTTCCAGTTCATCATACTTCCACACATAATACTTTCCCTCTTCTCCTTCTGAGTCTGCATCCAGAGAGGAGAAGTACCTACCTTCACCATCTGAAAGCTCTCTCTTAGCAAAGGTGAGGGTTTCTCGTACTACCTGCTCATAAAGAGGTTGGGGGCTTTGTTGATAGGCTTTGGCATACAAACTCACTAACTGGGCATTATCATACAGCATTTTTTCAAAATGAGGAACCTTCCAGTCTTCATCAGTAGAATACCTGGCAAATCCTCCTCCCAGGTGGTCATAAATTCCTCCTTCTGCCATTTTATCCAGGGTGAGTGTCACTGCGGCTAAGGAAGCGTCATCTTGTTGGAGAAGAGATTCATATAGTAGAAACTGGTGGATATTAGGCATGGGGAATTTAGGTGCTCCTTTCTTTCCCCCTTTTTTCAGGTCGAGGCTTTTTCTGATAGTAGCAGCCATTGTCTGGAAATCCTCAGCTGGTACCTCTAATGTACCAGCTGTTTTCACCATACCATTTAATTCCTGAATAGCATTGGTGAGTTGGCTGGCATACTCTTCAGCTTTTATGGGGTCCTTCTGATAAATATCCTGTACACTTGTTAGTATGCTTATCCATTGATCTTTAGGGAAATACGTGCCTACGAAGATAGGTCTTCCGTCAGGTAAGGTAATGGCATTTAAGGGCCACCCACAGCTTCTGCCGGTAAGTTGGCAGGCGTTCATATATATATCATCTACGTCAGGGCGTTCCTCCCTATCTACCTTTATATTGATAAAGTTGTCATTCATAATGGCAGCTACTGTAGTATCTTCAAAAGATTCATGTTCCATGACATGGCACCAATGGCAGGCCGCATAGCCTATGCTGATGATCATAAGTTTCTTTTCTTCCCGGGCAGTTTCCAACGCTAGCTTATCCCATGGATTCCAATGGACGGGATTGTAGGCATGCTGAAGCAGATAAGGGCTGCTGGCATCCTTTAGTCGATTAGTAGAAGGACTTCCATTTTGAGACTGGCAGGCGGGAGACATTGCTACCAGCATTAAAACTATGAGAGGAAGGAAGAATATGCGCATGGAAGAAAAGTTATGAAGATTGTTCAGCATTATAGGTAACAAAAAATGTTAATTGTATTGAATACGTAAATATGTATAAATGTAAGCTGGAAAGAGGTGACAATCCCTTCTTTCTCGCATCCCAACAAATAAAGATACACCCTATGAGAAAACTTATTTGGTTCCTGCCCTTGTTTTTGTTTTCAATGGTCGGCTGTGACAGCCTGTATGAAATTGCTAACGAAGTATATACCCAGGAGCCTAGTAGTCTTGAAATGAGTAATGGCCTGAAACAGGCCCTGGACAATGGAATAAATTATGCCGTAGGTACTCTAAGTAAGGAAGGCGGATACTTTAATGATCCACTGGTGAAGATTCCTTTCCCGGAAGAAGCTCAATTTGCAGCGGATGCCCTGCAGAAAATAGGCCTTGGTGGACTGGTAACTGATTTTGAGAAAAGGCTAAATCGGGGAGCTGAAGAAGGGGCCAAGGAAGCCCTCAGTATTTTTGGGAATGCCATTAAGCAGATGACTTTTAGTGATGTCAAGAATATTTTGCTAGGGGGTGAGAATTCAGCTACCAACTTTTTTCGGAACAAAACAGAGCAGGCACTTTACGATAAATTTTCTCCTAAAATTAAGACTTCTCTGGATCAGGTAAATGCTACTAAGGTCTGGACAGATATTACTACTAAGTATAATTCCATTCCATTTACCAGAAATAAGGTGGAGACTGACTTAGTAAAATATGCTACTAATAAAGCCATGGATGGGCTGTTTCTTAAAGTAGCAGAAGAGGAAAAGAAAATACGCGAAAATCCTGTTGCCCGTACTTCTGAGCTGCTAAGGTCAGTGTTTGGCTATGCTGATAAGCAGAAGCAAGCCAGCAACGGATAGAGAATATACTGACGTTGATCGAAGCGGAATGGCCCTCAGGGAGCCTTTCCGCTTTTTTGGTGTATATTCCATCCAACTTATAGTAGCACCTATGCGCCTAGTTCAAAATATCAACCAATCTATTGATGCCGTTAGGGCCAATTCCTTCCGGGCAGGAGTAACTATATTCATTATTGCCCTTGGGATCACCTGTCTGATAGGGGTCCTCACTTCCATAGAAGGTGTGAAATATGGGATGTTAGAGAGTTTCTCCAGAATGGGAACCAATACCTTCAATATACAAAACCGGGGAACTGCTATCCAGGTTCAAGGGAGAGGCAGGCGATTTGTGAATTATCCTCCCATAACTTACCGACAGTCTCAAATATTCAAGGAAAGATTTATGGAAGAGGCAGTGGTTAGTATTAGGGGATATGGGACAGGGGTAGCTTCAGTTAGTTACAAGAGCAACAAAACCAATAATACCATCCAGATTATTGGCTCTGATGAAAACTATCCTAAAACAGCGAGATATGTAATAGAGGAAGGCCGCAACCTTACTCCTGATGATATCAAATTAGGGAAAAATGTAGCAGTCATAGGAGCAGAATTGAAAAAGAGGATTTTTCCAAACGAGTCTCCCGTGGGAAAAAATATTACTGCTAATAACAATGTGTATAAAGTGGTAGGTCTTTTTGAGGAAATAGGGTCTACGAGTGGAGCAGGAGGAGATAAAATTGTGGTGATTCCGCTTTCTACCTTACGGAGGCATTATCCTTCTCATGGGTCATTAACCATGGATGTTTATTCTCCAGATCCGACAAGAATAGACTTCCTGATGGATGAGGCAGTAGGAATATTCAGAATCATTCGCAAACAAAGACTAGATGAACCTGAGAATTTTAGCGTGAGAAAGAGTGATGCCTTTGTAGGAGAACTCATGGAAAACCTTTCTGTATTAACCGTTTCTGCTAAGGTAATTGCATTGATTACCCTTCTGGGGGCGTCAGTAGCCTTATTGAACGTAATGCTAGTGTCTGTTACTGAACGCACCAATGAGATTGGCCTGAGGAAGGCCATGGGAGCTACCAAGAAAAATATCCTTAGCCAGTTTTTGATAGAGGCTATCGTCATCTGTCAATTTGGGGGAGCGCTGGGAATCCTAATGGGTTTATTTGTGGGGAATATCCTCAGCACCCTGGCCTTTAATGCAGGGTTTGTGGTCCCTTGGTCATGGGTAATAGTAGGGGTGATTGCCTGTTTGGTAGTAGGGGTAAGTGCTGGATTTTATCCTGCCCGTAGAGCTGCCGGTGTAGACCCCATTGAGTCCTTGAGGCATGTGTAGATAGTTCACCTAATCAGCTGTATACTCCCCACCTTTTGAAATTTTAGGCCTTCCTGAGAGGTACTTTGGATATGGAACATATAGGTAGCAGGAGGAGCCAAGGAGCCATCTGGCAAGGTGCCATTCCATCCTGTGTCTGCCTCAGATCCCTGATATACTAGTTCCCCCCACCTGTTAAAGATTTGGATGGTGAACTGTTCCAAATAGGCACCACTGAAGAGATATTCATCGTTTTTGCCGTCTCCGTTAGGGCTAAATGCGTTGGCGGTAAATAAGACTGGATAAGGTGTAAGGCAGCTTTCATTTGACAAACTCGCCGTTTTATTCCCTCCTTCCTCATAGGCCCAAACACGATAGCATACATCTGGGCTCTTTAGTAATTTGGTTGTATCCTCATAAGACTGACTGGTAGCAGAAAGGGTGGCTATTTCTTCAAATATTCCTTGAGAGGCTAAATAGCGTTCTACCCTAAATTCCTGAACTCCGTTTTTCCAGCCTTTATAGGTATTCCAATTCAGGCTTATTTGCCCCTGGTTCTGTTGGGCTTCTAAACGGATAGAATTGGCAGTTCTACCTAAAGGGGTGATATTTCCACAGCTATCTCTTCCGAAAATACGATAGGTATAGGCTTTATTCCTTACATCCACCCTCGTATCCAGGTATTTTGCAGATGGATCAGAACTAGATTGGGTAAATAATAGGGCGAACCCCCCCCCTGAACTTTTCTCTACTATGAGATCTTCCCATCTGTCAATAGCAGGAATTTCCCACTCTATTTGTACCGTTTCATTATCTACCACTGTAGCATTGATCATATGAGTTTCAGCCGTAGGAGGATTTAGGTAGGCA
>JBCCLI010000124.1:0-15804 GCA_039026975.1 Bacteroidota bacterium
CTCCAACCGATTTTATCGAAACATTAGAGATATAGTTCACCTTTCCTGAATAGAATTGGCTGTTTCTTTCTACCACAACTCCAGGAAGCTTAACATCTTGCTGACACAATGCACCTAAGGGTAGTACTAATAAAAACCAGATTATGCTTTTATAATTCATCTTTCGATTGGATTAAGGCTTAGTTGAATTTCCTGATTGGTATGAGGAGCAATGCTGTCAAGGAAGACGGTTTCATATCTGGGTTTACTTAAAATCACTTGGATAAACTTTTGTTGCATCTCTGGCGGAATATCGAGCTGGAACCAGCCGTACGCATCAGTATAGGTAGAAAGGTTCTCTACGCCTACTCGTACACTGTCGAGAAAATTCTCAGTAACAGCATCTATGATTCTTCCTTTAATTTTCTCCATGCCTACCAGTTCTGTGTTTAGGTAGATCACCTTATTAGGGAGAAGTTTATATTTTTGATCTCGGTTGACTGGGAAATAGGGTTGTGGATGAATAATGCTGATTAAGGCAGAATCCCCTTTAAATCCTCCTGCTAGCTGGAGAAAAGTGGCTTGCCCGTTTCCATCTATGGGTGCTACTTCCCGCTTTCCCCCTATATCTAGTAATACTTCTCCTTGGTTTCTTAAGATCGGCTGATCCTTGCCATTTTTCCCATGCACGATTACGCTCAGGCTAAACACATCTACCTTTCCACCAGTAAACATATCTTTCACATTAATACCCAGGATGGCGAAGGTACCCGAGATAATCCCCACGATGACACCTACCCCCAATATAAATTTCCAGATCTGTTCTTTTGAAAATGTATCCTTCTCTGGCTCTATTTCTCCCTTATTATTTACCTCCTGTTCATCTGTAATAATATCGAGATCATCAGGTAACTTATTAACAAACATCAAAAAGGATCTGGACAAAGTATTTCTGCTAATCTTAGCCTCTTCAGGAGTAAGGGTGTTTTCAATCTCTTGTCGCTTAAACTGACTCCACTGGGCTGACAACTGAATAAACAGATCGCTTTCTGTATTTATGCTACCTGTCTCATACCCTTGCCTGAGGATGTTGACTAGCTTATCTATCTTCCCTTCCTGTATAAGGGTAATGAGCTGTTTCTTCAGCATATCATATAATTTAAGGTGCTGGATAAATCTAAAAAATTCTCTACAATGTTCTAAATGGGTATTTTCCTATCTTTAAGGCTATGCTATTCTGGTACCTCTTCCTCTCCTTAGCCATTATTCTTCCAGCTATTTTCTGGTCATGGGATGCATGGATTAAGTATCAGAATAAGTTGGTGGGGAGGAGGTATTGTGAGGAGAATGGATTGACTTTCTTAAGGGCCAAAAGCTACCAGAAGCACACCCGCGTATATGCCCGGAAGGATGGGAAAGAAGTCTGGGCTAACTATGAGACCGACAGAAATAATATCATTAGCTGGCTAGGGAAGTCGCTCATGGAAAAGCTGGAAGAGAAATAACTGATTATTCCTCCTTAGCCAGAAAAATGCTCCCCTTCAGACGGTAAGCCACCCCTCTCCAGCGAGAAAGTACTGTTTCCTACATATGGATCAAGGACCTGAATAATAATCGCTTTACTGTGCCTAACAGACTATCTGCCCATCTGCTGAATTTCAGGGTAGTGGCTAAGTTTAGGTAGGCTGATTTAGTGGGTCTAGATGGTGATCCGAAGTAGTTTTGAATTCACGCAAAGTCGCTAAGACGCAAAGGATAAATAGATAACCATTCCGTTAGGTCCAAATCATGAATTGGACCGACATTCTAGAAAAATGCTCCCCCACAGACGGTAAGCCACCCCTAATTCGTATACATAAAAGCGGGAGGCTAATTCTCCGAAACACATATCTCTAACCGTCATATTTATGTTTGACTTTATGGGTGGGCCTGACCTGACCAACAAAGGCTTTATAGAAGTAGAAGTTCAAAACCATATGATTCTCCACGGTTTTGATGAGAACAATAAGGAAATCCTTGAGGAAATAGCGGTGGAAAAACCCATGAAAAAGTTGTTGGCTATAGGTCGTATCAGGTCTATAAGTGAAAAGTATATCCTTACTACCTATGCCTTTGGGAGGTATGTCTACTGGGAGTATAAAGGCTCTTACCAGAAGTTAAAGCGGAAAATTCAGAGAGCTGCGGAAGAGTAGGGGAGGCTACTAGTAAATATTACTGCCGCTTTTTCGTTCGTTAATGGGGACTATGCGATAAATGCTATTTTTCAGGAACGGACCCATACATACCTATATGAAATTGCTCAAACTGTTTTTCTGCTTTAATCTATGTCTAGCTGCTTTTGGGCAGCAGGTAGCTGATAGAGAACTTATGATAGCCGTGGAGGCACCTACCTATCCCCTTACCAAAGGTCCCGTGGTGGGCATTGATCATGGGCATCACAACTTCCATACCCTGGAGGAAAGGTTCTCGGCCTTTGGAAAACTCATTTCCGCTGATGGCTATCAGGCCGTATCTATTCAGGTATTCTCCAAAGAAGAACTAGCTAAAATCAAGGTACTGGTAATTGCTAACCCCATACATGCTGATAATGAAGAGGGCTGGAAACGTCCCATTTATAGCGCCTTCACAGAGGAGGAAATCAAGCGTGTGATCAGCTGGGTGAGGGAAGGCGGAAGTCTACTTTTAATAGCTGACCATATGCCTTTTGGAGGAGCAGCTAGTAAGCTAGCTGAGCCTTTTGGGGTGCAGTATGAAGATGGGTTCGTGATGAAAGACGAGCGGACATGGCCGCCGGAAACTTATTCTAAGGCTAAGGGCACCCTCAAGAAAAGCCCTGTTACCGTAGGCATAGACTCCCTGGTTGCATTTACAGGCTCAGCCCTAAAGCTACCGCATGATGCCATCCCCATAGCTACCTATCAGGAAGACCAGAAGTTTCATTATCCTGCTGTGGAAGCCTGGGAATTTGATGAGGAAACTACCGTTACCTCTACAGAAGAAATGGCCTTTGGAGGTCTGGTAGAATATGGAAAAGGCAGAGCTGCCTTCTTTACAGAAGCCGCCATGTTCACCGCACAAATATCCAAAGGGAGCCGTAAGATGGGCTTCAACCACCCCCACGCCACCCAAAACCAGCAATTTATTTTAAATGTGATGAGCTGGTTGACGGAATAGAAAGGTAAATCCGTAGAGGTGGGATGCATCGCCGGAGAGAAGTGATGCATTGCGTCTCTACCTAAACCTGTCCTCCAACCTCCCTCCTTCATTCCATAATTTGGACTTATTACTACATTTGTAGTAGAAAAATTTGGATCTACTACAGTTGTAGTATATATTGCTTGGGTAAGGATGATCATCCCTTGAATTCTGCGTCTGCAGCGCGGAGTATGATTTCACCAATTATGGAAGAAACACAGAAAATTCAACCATCTGATGCAGAACTGGAAATTCTCCAGATCCTCTGGGAACACCAGCCTGCCAGCGTCCGATTTGTACATGAGATTATTTGTGAACAAAGGGAAGTAAGCTATACCACTGTCCTGACCGTTCTCCAGCGGATGACCAAAAAGAAACTGGTAGAACGCATTAAGGAAGGGAAGTCTCACTTGTACCAGGCGGTTCCTAAGGAAGAGGAAATTCAGCAAAATCTGGTTCAGCGGCTGTTGAAAACGGCCTATAAAGGCTCTGCCATGAAGCTCATGATACATGCCCTCGGGCAAGAGGAAGTATCATCAGAAGAATTAAATGCGCTGCAACAATGGTTGGAAACTAAAAAGCAGAATCCCGATGGATAGTATAAACTGGTTAGCTACCGTCCCGTATGGGCAAGCCCTTGGATGGACCTTACTCCACTCCGTATGGCAATTCACCCTTATCTCTCTTGCTGCAAGGCTGATGCTAGTCTTGATCCCCCGGACATTACCTAATATGCGGTATATGGTTCTGTTGGCCTCCTTAGGTGCTGGCGTCCTATGGTCAGTAAGCACCTGGACAGTAGAGTATGAAATAGCTAAGCATAGGTCTACGCATCTGGATAGTGGATTGAATGAGCAGGAATTAGCTGTTAACCCAGATGGGCAGACAGGGAATTTAGCTACAGGGGAGGAGGTTTTTCATGCTTCTGATGTGAATGAATCTGCTAGCTGGTTGCCTATGTTTGACAGGGCAATGATTACGGCTAAGCTAGGACCTTATTTACCTATCATCAGCTTTGGGTGGTATATAGGCGTTTTTATCATGTCTATCTACACCTTGGTGGGATTCTTCTATCTGTATAAACTGAAAACCAGAGATATTCTGCTACCTGATGCCAAGTGGAAAGCCCTTTTTGAGGAGTTTACGGCTAAAATGGGGGTCTTCAAAGAGGTAGAATTCCTGCTAACAGAGAAATTACAAGAACCCGTAACCTTTTACTTATTAAGGCCGGTAGTTCTGGTTCCCCTCAGCGTATGTACAGGGATGAATCCCAAGCAGGTAGAAGTGCTGGTGCTACATGAACTGGCCCATATCCGCAGAAATGATTTTTGGGTTAACCTGGTTCAGTCAGTCATAGAGATTCTGTATTTCTTTCATCCTGCCGTTTGGTGGATCTCGGGAAAAATTCGTGAAGAACGCGAGCATGGGTGTGATGACATGGTCCTTAAGGTCCAAAAAGATCCCATGATTTATGCGGAGGCCCTGACAAAGTTGAAAGTTAGTTTTCGTTCTCCCAAAACCAGACTTGCTATGGCAGCAAAAAGTAAACACTCGGCCTTTAGCCAGAGAATATTTAGATTATTTGGTCAGTATGACCAAAAATCGCAGTTTTTAAAAGGAAGCCTTATAGCCTTACTCCTACTCATGGGCTTAGTGTTCCAGGCCTTTTATATGCCGGGACATAGTATAGAAGTCCATCACAGGCATACAAATGAAACCGCATTTTCTCCATTCTCTGGAGGAGAGCCTGAGTCAGTGCCTGCCTCAGAGGCTGCTCCTGTAGTGATAGAAAGACCATCACATGTAGCTGAGGCTATACCAGTACCTACACCAGCACCTGCAGCAGAAGCAGCAGCTGTGCCCATATCAGATGAAGAACCTACCATAGATATGCTAGTAGATGCCATCCATAATGGGATGACCAGCGTGGCTAAATTCATCATAGAGCAGGGCGTGGACGTTAATCAGATAGGCCATGAGGGATATACGCCCCTCACGGAGGCAGCACACCATGATGAGCTAGAGATAGTAGCATTTCTACTTGACAATGGAGCAGATATTAATATGCTAGATGGGGGAAGTCGCCCTGCGATATTGGTAGCAGCCAAAAATTGTGCTACTGAGGTAGGTAAACTGCTCCTGGATAAAGGTGCTGATGTAGATGCCACAGATGCTAAAGGCCATACAGCCCTCATGTATGCGGCTCACCAAGGGAACTATACCCTCACCAAGTATCTTTTAGAAAAAGGAGCAAACGCAGAGCTAGCCTCGGAAGATGGAGATACTGCCCTTTCTACAGCTATGAGACATGGGCATGAAGAGGTAGCTATGCTATTACTAGGAAATGATCAGGGAAGTGGGAATAAGCCCCGCAAACGTTCCAAAAGAAGCCGCGATAGAGACTATGGTGATAGAGAAGACGAGGGACGAACACCCAGAGAAAGAGTCATAGAAAACTCTAAACCTATAGGTAAACTTCCAGAAGGCATAACAGGAAGCCTGGATGTAAGTGCTGATGGAACCCATGCAGTTTCATTTTCCCAGATAGATAGTAAAATGGAGGTCAATCTAAAGGTGGAGAATATGGAGGGTGAAACCATCACAACCGTTTTTAGTGGTTCATTATCTAGAGGGACAAACACCCTAAGTTGGAGTATGAGCAAATACCCCTACAGAACCTACTGGATGATATTAGTGGTAGAGGGGCAAGAACTTAGGCAGAAAATAGGGAGAAATACCACTTCTGATTGGAGGAACCTTTCCACCTACAGGAAAGACTAGTCATAATAGGAGAAAGATTTTTTCATAGCTTTAGGCCCTAGGAATACAGGTAAACCATCTGTATTCTTAGGGCTTATTACATTAGTGGTCATTCATGTATTCTCCTATCAGCCATGCCTAAAAAAATCAGCTTCTTTGGGAAGCAAAAGGAAAATATCTGGAAAAAGCTCTCTGAAGAAATAGGAGCTGAGTATATCCCTGCTAAAAGGGGAAAGGCCAGTGAAAAGATTATTGCTAAGCATGAGAACTGGACCATCATCATAGATACCTATTTGACTTCTCACTATGGGACGAAAGGAACCAAGATTACAGCTCCCTATGTAAATAGGGACAGTTTCTACTTCCGCATTTACAGGGGAAATGTGGTCAGCCGATTTTCTACCCGCCTGGGCTTACAGGATATCATCATTGGCCACAAGCAGTTTGACCATGACTTTATCATTCAAGGAAATGATGAGCGAAAACTGAAAGTACTTTTTGATAATGACGTCATACGAAAAATCATTTCATGGCAGCCCTACATCCATTTATCTTCCAAGGTAGATGATGAGTGGGTCATAGACGAATGGCGGGAAGGGATAAGTGAGCTGGTTTTTATTACGCCCAGCCTCATCATGGATAAAGACAGGCTCAGAGATTTATACGAGCTATTTGCCGAGCTGCTAAACCATCTTTGCCACATGGGCTCAGCCTATGAGGACGATCCCTCCTATAAATAATTACATTCAACAATATTCCTAACCTAAGGCCCTGCCTACCTAGGTTACTGAATAACATATCTTGAATAATCATTTTCCTTAAAAAGAAGGCTAATGCCTGATTGTCTATTACCAGACAAACAACTAATCTTTAATATAGTTATTTCCATATATACGTAAGAACAGACAATACTAAGCTATAGGGTAAGATGGGCAAAATTGTAGACTTACAATTCGAATCCGTTGGGTTTAGGAAAGAATTCGGTTTCCAGTTATTGAAACTAGAAGATGTCTACCGGTATAAATCTTCTGCCATTCATAACCCATTTAGGCCCTCTCGCATACATTTCTTTACTGTCATTTTTTTGACTGAGGGAGAAATGGTACACGAGGTAGACTTCCATGCGTATAAAATGACAGAAGGGGATTGTCTTGTCATTGGAAAAGGACAAATTCACAAATTTGATCCATCCCCAACTTATAAAGGGTACGGACTTATTTTCACTGAAGAGTTTATGCTTCGTCATATTTCCCCTTCAGCTCTATCTAAAATAAGCTTCTTATATAACTATCATCTGAATCTATTACTTTTCAAAGATTTTAGTGATAGAGATGTACTCATTAGGGCGCTAACAAATGAGTTTTCGCTTGACCTTGGTAGCGCTAAAGTTGACATAATAGCCTCAATACTAACGGTTTTTCTCTTGAAAGTGCAATTTCAAATTAGTCATGGGTTTAAACCCCATAGAGCTAATTCCGGGAAATTCCTTCAATTTCAGAAACTGGTGGCTACTAAATACATGGAGACGCGAAAAGCCAGTGATTATGCTATTATGTTGAATATGACTTACAAGCAATTGAACGAGCTTTGCAAAGAGTTGACTAAAAAAACGACTAAAGAATATATTGATAACTACGTGGTGCTTGAAGCTAAGCGTCTATTGGCCATCTCCAATATGTCCAAGGTTCCCATCAAAAAAATAGCTTATGAGTGTGGCTTTAGTGAAACCACAAACTTTTTAAAATTCTTTAAAAAAATTATGGGCGTTACCCCGGCACAATTTAAAGCAATGAGAGAGTAGCTTATTGATCTTACCTATTCCGCTAGAGAAAGATATTCTCCAACTTTCAAAGAGATGTATCGGATTAGAAAGCCATCCAGGATGTAACTGGCTAGGTTATTTCTGACACGTCATTTAAACCATTTTGACCATAAAAAAGCTTCTTCTCACCTTTCATTATAAAATGGAAATGGTTCGGGAAATGATTCATTAGCGCCACCCCCTCACTTAAGCATACTGCTTGCACATTTTGACCATAAAAAGGATACGTTTCACCTTGGGCTCAGATGTTAAGACATATAGTTTTATTCATGTGATCCAGGAAAGTCGACTTTCCTAAATCATGTTAACCACCAAACTATTAACATCATGACAATGACATTTAACCCTAATCGCTACTTAGAAAGAGCTCTGCTGTCTTTCACAATGGTAGTTTTACTGAGCGCTACGGTCTTTGCCCAAAATCAAGGAGACCTCCTTGCTACTATGCCGGATGAGCTTATGAATGTAGGTACAGGGGTACCTATTAACTACGAACCGTATAAACTAGCCAAATTTACCAAGGATATGAATCGGTATCCTGCTGCTACTCCACCTGAAGGATCTTTTAATCAACATGGGGAATTAGAGTTTTTAGGTGATAACGTATTTGGGATTCACTGGTTTGTAGAAGTTGACGGTTCTGTATGGCACTTCGTAACGGCCGGATATCCACATAAGGCTCCTATTTTAATGGTTCATGGATTTCCAGAGTCATGGTGGGGGTTCAAAGATCAAATGATTGAGTTGGCAAGGGATTATTACGTCATTTCAGTCGACCAGTTGGCCTATGGTCAATCAGATAAAAGCCTAAATCAGGATTTGAGTCATCAGGGAGTGGCTAAGAGCCTGGTGAAGCTTATGGATAAAATAAATGTAGGTAAGTTTGATTTGGTCTCGCACGACAGAGGGACCTGTATTGCTGATAATATGATGGGTGTACCTGGAGTCAATAAAAGAGTAACCAATTGGATAAGGATGCAACAATCTTTCAATGAACCGCATGGACTTCCAAGGCCTTCTCATGAAAATTTAGCCCATGCTGAGAATTATAAAAATGGGACCATGATCACTGCCACCTATAATTCTTCCTGGGTATCTATGCAATTCACTCCTGAGCATATGGATAGACTCTACAAAGAGTTTGGAACGGAAGGGATAGCTGATGCTGTGGCAAAAACCTATGATACAAGTTTTGATAAAGAGCTTGATCATAGAATGAATAATTTAGTACAGCATATGACTATGCCCATACTCTTCTTACAAGCCACTAAAGATCCAGCTCAACGAGAAGAAGAATATGCCAGGTCTCCTGAATTTGTTAAGGATGGATATGTACAATTTGTAGAGGCAAATCATTTTTCGGCTACGGAAGCAGCTGAAGAAGTCAGTGAAGCTATAAGAGACTTCATAGAGGGAAAACGCCCGCCTAAACTTATTGTGGATTAAGAAACCATACCAAGCCACCTAAAGGTAATAGGTGAGATATCTGAGAAAGAAAGCGTAAGCCTAAACCAACAGACTATTTCTAGAGAATGAAGGTGTCAAGCATTTTTCTCAATAGGCAGGATATGGATTTTACGGAGCGCATAAGCTTATAGAATAGGTTTATCTCTTCCCCAGAATCCCGCTTCATACCTAATAGTTTTGGGTGGAATTGTATAACATTACATTTATTTGTTATGATATGTCAAGAATTTCATCAGTATTTTATTAGGCCGTTACTCTTAACTTCCTATTTATTGGTAGTAGTGTGCGGCTACAGTCAAGAAAAGACTGAACAAACTGAGGAGCAAAATTTAACCCAAAGTATAAAGGCAGGAGCGTTTATTTTTGATGCCAGGTTACGTTACTGGTATGCGAAGCAGGATGATTTAAGGGCTTCCAATGCGTACACTTTTGGTACAAATTTCGGTTACCTCACAAAATCATATAAGGGATTCCAAGTATATTTAGAAGGTGAGAGTGTAGTAGCTATTAATCCAAATATTTTCTTTGATGGCGTAAATGACCAAACTGATAGGACTGTGGTAACAGACGTAGAAACCCTTGAATTAAATAAAGCCAGGGTTTCATATAGTGATACCCTAAATGAAACCATACTGGAAATTAAAGTAGGGAGGCAAGCAGCTATAGTAGAAGATGAGCGTTTCATAGGGAATGTTACTGCCAGGCAAGATGATCAAACCTTTGACGCGGCTATGCTCAAAGTCTTAAATGATCAAAAAGGAATTTCATTTGAGTATGCCTATATGTACAAGATTAATCGTCTGTTAGCAGAAGTAGGAGACTGGCGTAGTGATTCCCATGCATTTAGATTGGGGTTCTCCAAAAATAATATGGTGAGAGTGGGCTTGTTTGCTCATCTACTCGATTTTCAAGAGGATGCTCCTGGAAAATCCAACCAGACGTATGGCATTACTTTAGATCGAGCTGAACTGCCGCAGGATAGAACGGCTCTAACGTATAAGGTGGCCCTTGCTTATCAAACTGAGTATGGGGATAATCCAATAGCCTATGATGCTTATCTGATAAATGCGGAGATGGGGATATCTTTACCTAAGATAGGGACCTTCAATATTGGATATGAATTGGCAACATCAGATGATGGAGTTGCTTCCTATCAATTTCCCTTATCTACCGGGCAGCGCTTACATCGTATTTCAGATGTGTTCATTGATCCACCGGCAGATGGATTACATAATCCGTATGTCACAGCAGAATTTCAACAAATTATATGGGGAATAGGGGGATGGCTTGGCTATCATGTCTATTTCTCAGAAGAAGAAAGTACTCAGCTTGCGCAGGAAATAGATGTAGTGTTATACAGGCCCTTAATACCAGGATTATTAAGGGCTGAACTGACCTATTCGTCCTTCTTCGCAGAAGAAATACGCTATTCTGACTTAGGTATTTTTGCCCTGGATATAGTTGTTGAATTATGATTACTAATTGAATATGGGGGGCAGTTATGGTCTTAATCTTCCAGCTCTTGCTAATCAGGGGAGTCTCTGGTCATGTGATAACTGCCTCCTTTCTTTTTGCTATTACAAACACATGTTATATGAAAGATTTTTGGAACTATTGGCACCCTCGTGTTTTAGCCTTACTCAGGATGGTCATGGGCTTTCTCATTTTTTGGCACGGAACACAAAAACTTTTTGGCTATCCACCCTCTGAGGGCGCATCTGGTGAACTTTCTGGTTTGCTTTTATTAGCAGGCATATTAGAGTTCATAGGAGGGATATTGTTGTTCATTGGGCTTTTTACAAACTGGGCAGCATTTATCCTGAGCGGAACCATGGCAGTAGCCTATTTCATGGTTTATGGCAGTATATCATTTTTGCCTATAGTGAACCATGGAGAATTATCGGTGATTTATTGCTTTGTATTCTTCTACCTCTTCTTCTCAGGAGGAGGCGCATGGAGTATTGACAATTATCTGGTTGATAAACGAGTAAATCAGGAAGACGATTCATGATCTCTGAAATAAATCGCCCTTCCTTCAGCCCATGATTTATCTACTTGCAGTAGATCATTTTTCTTTCAGAAGAGCACTAACACCTAATAGGTATTACCCTTTATACTACTCATATCATGAAAAGACAGGTTCTGATTTCTTCTGTAATTATCATTCTGATAATTGTACTGATACAAATTGTATGGCCTCCCATTCTATGGAGTCTGATAATTGTGATTTCTTTATTGGTGGTGAGCGTAAAGGGTATGGTACCAGGAAAGTCCAGAAAAGTGGCATCTTGCAGTTTCATCAGCTTCAACTACTTCTTTCCAAGGTGTATAACTCCTTTTTTGAGGCAAAGGACTTAGCATTCATTGAAAATCCATTACCCCTATAAATATCCTCAAATTGTAGCCAATCTTGTATTCTGAGGGGGAGGAACTCCCTTTACTTATCTAAGAGAAAGAACTGGTTTATAAGGATTTTAGGTGAACAGATCTAATTTCCCAGGCTCAAAATTTATGTTAATTATCTGTCCATACACAATCAAAAGGATAATATTCTGATCAGTTGGACTACCTGTATTTTGCCTGAGAAGCCTTATTTTGATAGACTCTCCTGAGAAAACAACTTTTTTCCTCTTATCTGTAACCTTTCCGTAATCTCTCAGTACCCTAGTTGCAATTCCTAATGAGAAAAATGCTCTTTAGGAGAAAGACCCTGGCTAGCACGCGGCATGAGAGATGAAGACGTCATGAAATTGGTTAAAGATGGCAAGCTGGATGCTTTGAGCATGCTGTTTGACAGATACCATATCCGTCTATTTACGTTCTTTCTCCGCTTAGTACATGATAGAAGCCTGAGTGAAGATCTGGTTCAAAACGTATTTGAGCGAATTCTCAAGTATAGAACCTCCTATAAAGAGGGGGCGGCGGTAAAAGCGTGGATCTACCAGATAGCGAGAAATGTGAGGCTAGATCATGTCAAGGCCCAGAAATGGAAGAAGGAAGAATTTATAGAACTTGAGAATGAATTGGTTACCTATGAAAATTCTCAACTAAGACTAGAGAAATTGGAAAATATACAAGCCCTGGATCAAGCCATTCAGCAACTTCCTACCCATTACAGAGAGGTACTATGGCTAGGGCATTTTGAAGAACTGAGTTACGCAGAGGTGGGACAGATCTTAGGTATCACGGTAGCTAATGTGAAAGTGAGAATGCATAGAGCCATTAAACAATTAAGCATCACCTTAAACCCTTCAGCATGCCAATAACAGATGACATATTGCTAGACTATTTGAAGGGAGAACTGAACCCAAGGGTACAGCAGGAGGTGGAGGCTACCTTAGCAGAATCTGAAGCACTCAGAAGGCAACTTGCCTATCTGAAAACGCTAACTTCAAGTATACAAGCCCTCCCATTAGAGGCCCCTTCCGCGGACCTAAGGACAGCTTTTGATCAGCTTATTGAACAGGAGAATGACCATGGAGGGATTAACCAGAATGCCAGTTTCTGGAAAAGGGCTATTGCTGCCTCAGTTCTATTGATGATAGGAATTTGGATAGGGAAGCTGTGGACAGGTGAAGAATTACCTCAGCGTAAACAACAGCAGCAGGTAGTTCACCTCATGCAGCAGGAAAAGTCTTCTGTACGTATGAAGGCAGTGAGTATGAGCATGGAACTCCCCAGCGTAGATGAAGCTCTCCTAAGCCAACTCACCCTTTTACTCCTTAATGATGAAAGTGTGGGGGTAAGACTAGCGGCTTTAGATGCCTTACTCCAACTAGAACCCCCCAGCTCATTGGCAGGAAAACTATTAGCAGCTCTGAAATCCGAACAAAAACCCGTGGTTCAAATTGCACTGATTCAGGCTTTGGTAGAATTGAAGACAGAAGAAGCTGTTCCTTTGTTTCAAGATTTAATTAATGCTGACTCTACTTTTAAAAAGGTTAAAGACGAAGCACATATAGGTACATTCAAGCTTATTTAACACATGATGAAAAAAGTCATTCTTAGCCCTATGGTATTCATGCTGAGCATGTTGTGGGCGTTCAGTTTGTTTAGCCAGGAGTTTACCACCAATATGAACTCCGGAAAGATTATCATAAAAGAAGTGAATCACCTAACCATTGTGGGTAGTTCCTCCTCTACGGTGAAAATGTATACGGATGTCCGAAATGAAAATAAGGATGCCAGGGCAGAAGGGCTGAAAGAGATTAGCCCCGCAGGAATCAAGGATAACACCGGCATGGGACTCTCCGTCTTGGAAGAGGGGAATGAAATGGAAATTCTCCCTGTAAGTAAGTCTCAGAAAAGAAGATTTACCCTGGAGGTTCCCAAGGGAGTATCCGTTTACTTTGAACATTCTTCTGAAAAAGGGGGAACGGTAAAGGTGAGTAATCTCAGTAGTGAGATAGAAATTTCTACCAACTATAATAGCGTGGAATTGGAGAATGTTACCGGACCTGCTATCATCAATACGGTGTATGGAGGGATAGATGCTACTTTTGAAAGCATAGGCTCAGAAGACGTTACCCTGCACTCTGTATACAGCTATGTAGACCTCAGCGTACCGGCTAGCGCACAAGCGAGCTTCCTACTGACCAGTAAATACGGGAAAATTCTCACTGACCTGGACTTAACTGTCAATACCACTGAGGGTGAGAATAAAATGCGAAACCTGTCTAACACTAAAATCATGGGTGATTTGAATGGAGGAGGAACTTCCTTTAATATTAAGGCTACCTACAGCACTATTTACTTGAGAAAAATATAATTACCCTCACCCCTTAACTAACAATTACAAGTATGATGAAACCAATTTGGCTATTATGGGTAGGGCTAGTCCTTTGCCTGGATCTATCTGCCCAAGAAACGCTAAGTAAGACCCTAAGTGCGGATGGGATAAATACCTTTACCGGGTATTTTGAATGGGGAAATGCTACCTTTTCTTCCTGGGAGAAAGATGAGATAGAAATAGAGGCTACCTATTCCATTAATGATGGGGAGAATAATGATGCTTTTCAGCTTACCCTAAAGGAAAATGACGGAGAAGTGTCACTTAATGTGGATATAAAAAACATAGAATCTCTGCCTAAAAAGATTGTGGTTTGGAAGTATGGAAAGAAGTATTCTTTTCCTGTAGGGAAGAATGAAGATCAGTCCATTCAAAAGGTTAAAAAGGAGTTAGGAGAAGATGTACAGATGTATAGCCAGGGGGTAGACATGGAGATAGAGGTGAAAGTGAAAGTCCCCGCCAGCTTAAAGGTGAAGGTAGAAGCCAATTATGGGAATTTATATTTTGAGAATTTCAGGAACAGGGTAGTAGCTAAAAATACCTATGGAGGGATAGAGGCTAAATTTGATGAAGGAGCTTCTCCACAGAAGGCTGAACTTTTTTCCACCTACAGCTTTGTGGATGTGAGTTTGGCTTCCTCTCAGGGAAGAGATATCAGCATGATTACAGAGTATGGATCTCTATTTACAGATCTAGACATCGTATTAGATGAAGGTAAAAGTGAGGAGAGAAGCTATTACCAGCGGGTAGCAGGAACGGTGAATGATGGTGGGAATCCTCTCAAGATGGAATCTACCTACAGCAATGTTTACCTCAGAAAGATGTAATGCAGCGCCTTCCCAACAAAGTGGGAAGGCCCCTTTCAACTCATAAAGATACGGGAAGATTGTAGGTTATAAATATTTGGAAGATTCTGTTACGCCAGTTAACGTCCCTAAAGATAGTGTCTTCCAGGTCAGAGACACTAGTTAACCCCAGATTATACCTTAGGCCAGCCCCTATATCATCAGTAATTTGATACTCCACCCCAACAGGTAAGCTTACATCCACTGTTTTCAGAAATCCGTCTAGTAGGTAAACTTCCTACTAATTTAAAAGAGAGGAGAGAAGTAAATTACGGTAGGGATTCCCTGAAAATGGAACCTGCCTACAGGCATATCTACCTCAGAAAAAGGGAAGTAAAAGGGACTCCTTCCAAGAAGAAATGGCCCCTTTCGTATAATAAGCAGGTAGTATCTCCACAAGTATTATCCTACTTTAATCACCTCATACCACACTTCTCCTGCTTGTATGACTGCTTTATACTGTATGTCATCTACCAGGTAGTAAGTGTTTCCCTGAATCTCAATTTCTTCATATCCATTAGGAATGCTTTCTACCACGGCACCCACAGGAGGTGTAACTACCTCTGGGAGGGGTAATAACCACAAACTGATTTTGGTAAGATCGGTAAAAGATCCCATCGCTGTATCTTTAGGAAAAATTATTGAAACGTATGATTCGAGTATTAGTAGGTAGCCTGGAAACATAAACACTTCGTTTGGGTAGACCTCTGTAGTTGCTAGCTGGCTCAACTCTTACGACTTTGGCTTTTCTCTTGACCCTTCTATTTTGAGCTGTTGCCTGACTGGGGATAATCATAAGGAATCATCGGTAGTGCTACATTTTTCTTGCTGTAAGCCATTTCCTTGCATCAAAGATTGTCGGTTCAGATCATGATCTGAACCTAACAGCTCATCCTAAGACAAGGATAATTAAATACTTCATTTCATGGATAATAACCAGAAAATTA
>JBCCLI010000125.1:0-15765 GCA_039026975.1 Bacteroidota bacterium
AGAAGAGTGATAGACTCCCAGATTAATACATAAAGCGGCTAACTTGTATGTATTTTTCTGTAAGGATTGAAGGAGGGTCTCTCCATATAGCGTGTAGATAGCAGCCTCTGTATAGCTGACCTCGGTAAAATGGCCTGTCCCAGCTTCAAAGGTTAATAAATTCTTTAATCCAGAAATAAGCACCTCACAATCTTCTCCTATCCCTTCGTGCTTTTTGCACACTACCTCTTGCACCACCGGACTTACCTTAAAGCTTCTCCCCACCTGATCAAAGTCAAGCCAGCCTTCTTCCGCCAGAGCCATGAGATCTTTTTTTTCCTCCTCTATGCTGGGCAGCATAGCTTTCAGCCTTGTGTAAGGAATATTCTCAGCAGGCAAAACAGAGAAAATGGCTAGCAATCGCTTTTTCGAAGGACTTAGCCCCAAGAGTTCATACATGCCTGCTATAATCTCTTCAGGTGTCTGCCTCTCTAGTACATAAGCGGTATCTACCGCTTCTGAGGAGGAAAGATGTAGGAGGTTACGTCCCTGTAAGTCTTCCAGCAGCTGTTCCAGCCAATAGGTACTTTCTAAGGTATTAAGCTGTGCCAGGTTCTTGGCTAATAGTTCTATGACCAGGGTATTATAGCCTACTGCCGTGAAAATAGCCCTAAGCTTTTCTTCCTCTCCCTCTCTCAAAAAGGGATAATACTTGATGAAGAGGGTGTTCGCCTTCTCCCTAGATAAGGTCTTCACCTTATAAACAGTCAGCTCCCTCAGCTTATTTAGTCGGCTCGTGATAAGCACATGAAAGTTGGGGAGGCGCATGAGGGCCTGGTAATGGGCTTCCAGTTCTGCTGATTCATTCGCATTATCCAGGATGAAGAGACAGGTTTCTGGTAGTTTCCGTAGGGCTTCAAATAAAATAGGGATACGTTCCGTCTCCGGCATCTTAGGATCAAAGCTTATCCCCAGGGGGATAGCCAGCCTTAACAAGGCTGTTTGTAGGCTATTCCCTGTAAATAGCCAGCACAGGTGTTGGTAGTCTTTTTTATAGGTATGGTAGTATCTGGCAGCTAAGGTAGTTTTCCCTATACCTCCCTCTCCATTGATCAGCATGAGCACATTCTCCCCAGAGAACAGCTTCCCGTGGATGCTCTCCAGTTCTCCCTCTCTTCCTATAAATACATTTGGTGATATAGGCTTATCCCCTAGAAACTTAGTAATGTTTCTACCTGGCTGTGGGTCTCCTTGTGAGGCTTGTTGGATGATGGCTCTAGGCTTAGTAGTGATACGGATTTGCAAACAGACAACTTCTTACCCTCGGATATTCCTCCTTAAAATACCTTTTTCCTCTTAGTTGTGCAATCGGTTTTGGAGGGAGGGTATTAAGGGGGATGGCCTTATATGGAATAGGAATGTATCAGATTTCCCACCATTCAAATGGTGGGCTCATGCTAAAACTCTATGAGACCACCGTTTTAACGGTGGGTATTAGATGGAATATCTCTCGCGAGATCCCGCTTGACGCCGCAAGTCATTCCCCAAAGGCCCAGCGGGATGACGCACGAATTTCTTCATGGATCGCTACCATTAAAGGGTCAAACGGCACACCACCAAGCTTAGAAAGCAATACCAACTACTCCCCCACCATGGATAACCACTTAAGACCGCAGGGCATCCCTTTTCTAAAGGGGATGGAGCAAGTAGGGAGGGGTTCAAGCAGGACGCGAGATCCCGCTTGACGCCGCAAGCCATTCCCCAAAGGCCCAGCGGGATGACGCACGAATAGGTAATGGCAAAAGGTATTTCCTCTCTTGGGAGGGGCGCAGGGGTGGGTTTCATCATTAACTCCTACAAAACCCACCTCTTCCTCTCCTCAAAAGCCTTTAAGCCCTAAAGAGGCTGTCATGCCGTTGGGCCTGTAGCAGGGGAAAAGGGTCAAACGGCATCTAGCGTATCACATGAACTAACAGGAGTGGAATATCTCTCGCGAGATCCCGCTTGACGCCGCAAGCCATTCCCCAAAGGCCCATCGGGACGAAGCGCGAATTTCTTTAG
Source organism: Bacteroidota bacterium (assembly GCA_039026975.1). GTDB lineage: Bacteria > Bacteroidota > Bacteroidia > J057 > J057 > JBCBKZ01. The sequence goes on from JBCCLI010000125.1 coordinate 2,041, forward strand.
GGATCGCTACCATTAAAGGGTCAAACGGAACACCACCAAGCTTAGAAAGCAGCAATACCAACTACTCCCCCACCATGGATAACCACTTAAGACCGCAGGGCATCCCTTTTCTAAAGGGGATGAAGCAAGTAGGGAGGGGTTCAAGCAGGACGCGAGATCCCGCTTGACGCCGCAAGTCATTCCCCAAAGGCCCAGCTGGATGACACACGAATAGAAATGGCAAAGTAATATTTCCCCTCTTGGGAGGGGCGCAGGGGTGGGTTTCATCATTAACGCGGACAAAACCTCTCTCCTCAGAAGCCTTTAAGTCCAAAAGAGGCTGTCATGCCGTTGGGCCTATAGCAGAGATTAAAGGGTCAAACGGCATCTAGCCTATCACATGAACTAACAGGAGTGGAATATCTCTCTCGAGATCCCGCTTGACGCCGCAAGTCATTCCCCAAAGGCCCAGCGGGATGACGCACGAATAGGTAATGGCAAAAGGTATTTCCCCTCTTGGGAGGGGCGCAGGGGTGGGTTTCATCACTAAGGCGTGTAAAACCCACCTCTTCCTCTCCTCCCACAAACCCATAAGTAGTAGCGAAAAATATTTCACCTCAGCCCTACCTGCTACCCTCCCCCGACAATAGTATTCAATTTTTCATTTTGGAATTTCGGAGACTCTTTCTATTTTAACGATCGTTCAACAAATACGCTATGCCAGCTCAGAAAACCTCCAAAGAGGATATTCTCAGAAAAGCCTTAATGGTATTTCGAAAACAAGGGTACCATGCCACTAGCATTTCTGACCTGTCTAAAGTCTGCGACATCCCTAAATCCCACTTTTATTACTACTTCGAGAGTAAGGAAGGCCTGATGAAGGAAATCCTGGAAGTAGTAGATGTATATTTTAAGGAGAGGGTGATGGCCGTAGCTAATGATACTGACCTCAGCCCTAAAGAAAGACTGGAATCCCTAGGGTTGAGGCTCTTAAAAGTCTACAAATCAGAGACCGGTGGCTGTATCATGGGAAATACGGTACTGGAAACCATGCATCTGGGGACCGATCAGACCTTCGCAGCTACCCTGAAAGACTTTTTTGATGGCATGATAGAGGCGCTACAAATCATTTACCAAGAGGTGCATCCGGCAGATAAAGCAAAACAGTTGGCAGAACTGGCCATACAGGATATACAGGGTGGAATTATGCTCATGCAGCTATATGATGATAGGCATTACCTGAATGACGCTGTAGAAAGAACTATTAACAGAATCCACAAATAAGCAAAGCCCATGAATCCGATTAATAAAATGTTCATCACCAGCAGAGCCCCTGAGCTATTACAATCACTCTCCGAGGATAGCCCTGCTTTGTGGGGCGTCATGACAGCCCAGCATATGCTGGAACACCTGGGCATGCTCTTCCACATCTCAAGGGAAAATAAGCTGCCTTGCCTGGTACCAGAAAATAAGCTTCAAGCTTCTGTAGACTTTCTCATGAGTGATAGGCCCATGCGGAAAAACATCCGCATCCCTAATGTGCCCCTGGAAGCAGGTGAGCTGAGGTATGATGATATGCAGCATGCCTATGAAAAACTCATGGGTAAAATAGAGGGCTTCTATACCTACTACCGAGAAAATCCTGAATCTACTGCTATGCATCCCTTCTTTGGGCAGTTAGGGATGGACCAGTGGGAGCAGTTTCATGCCAAGCACTTATACCATCATTTAGCGCAGTTTGATCAGCTTCCAGAGGTAGATCATATTTCTATTGAAGCGGTGCTTGCATAATTATGGGAAAGCCTACCTATACCTACTGCCCACAATGTGGCAACGCACTTACGGAAGCTGACAGATCAGGAGAAATCCGTAAAATATGCATTGATACTGATTGTGGTTTTGTCCACTGGGATAATCCTATCCCTGTAGTAGCGGCCATAGCTACCCGTGGAGAGGAGGTCTACCTGGTCAGAAGCATAGGATGGCCGGATAAATGGTTTGGGCTGGTAACGGGCTTCATGGAAAAGGCTGAAAAACCAGAAGAAGCAGTGCTAAGAGAGGTAAAGGAAGAGCTAGGATTGGAGGGGGAAGTAACTACCTTCATAGGCCACTACCCCTTCAGGCGGATGAACCAGATCATCATAGTTTATCACGTAGCCCTGGCTGAGGGAGAAGTCCAGCTAGATACTAGTGAACTTGAAGGCTGGAAAAAAGTACCCATAGAAAAAATCAGGCCCTGGCCCATGGGGACAGGAAAGGCACTCAAAGATTGGCTCAGTAGTCAGGGCTATGAGCGTGAATTTATTCAGTTTGGGTAGGGAATAATTCCTATACTGGGTAAGGTTCTCATACCTATCTTTCCCTTAGGTAATTCTCAAGTATGAAAACATTTCCTACACTCACTACTGAAAGGCTCATTCTCCGTCAGATCCATGCGGAAGATAAACCCTATGTCTTTCAGGGCCTTTCTCATCCTGATGTCATCAAGTATTACGGAGTCAGCTACCAAAGCCTGGAAGACAGCCAGGAACAGATGGACTGGTACGCCAATCTGGAAAAAAGGGGAGAGGGAATTTTCTGGGCGGTGTGTGATAAAGAGACTGCTACCTTCTATGGAACTGGAGGTATTTATGACATCAGTCAGGAACATAAAAAGGCAGAAATTGGGTTCTGGCTTTTGCCTGACCACTGGGGAAAAGGGATTTTAAAGGAATCCTTTGCAGCTATTGAGCAGTACGTCTTTGGAACTCTGGGCTTACACAGGATAGAGGGCTTTGTAGAGACAGGAAACCGGAATTGTATCCGCGCCATGGGAAAAGTGGGCTATCAGTTGGAAGGAACCATGAAAGATGCAGAAGTGAAAAAGGGACAGTATATTAGTTTGCATATCTTTGCAAAGATTCATGGATAAATCCCAATTGAAAAGCCTCTGGGTAAACCTGACATTACCCATTTCAGATTACCAGACGTTAAACCACTGGTGGGGCGTACTAGTTGGAAAATACTCCCAAAAAAGAAGGGCCTATCATAACCTAACCCACATAGGTGACATGATGACCCTATGTGAAAAGCATAAAGATTCTTTGAAAGACCCGGAGATCTTGGCCTTTTCCATTTTTTTCCATGACTTAATCTATTCTCCTACTAGCAAAGATAATGAGCTAAGAAGTGCCTTAAAAGCCACTGAATTTTTGACAGATAATGAGGTGGAAGAGGAGAGAATAGCTATCTGCTATCATCAGATTCTCCTTACACGCACCCATCAGGGAGAACATCTACACCAGGATGCCCAGTTCCTGATAGATTTTGACCTGGCTGTATTAGGGAGAGAATGGGCAGCCTATGAGCTATACACCCGGCAAATCCGAAAGGAATACTGGATGTATCCAGGCCCTATGTACAGAAAGGGGAGAAAGGCAGTCCTACAGCAGTTCCTGACCAGGGACAGGATTTTTCATACGGCCCATTTTCATGAGTTGCTGGAAGAAAGGGCTCGTCTTAATATCCAGCAAGAAATAGATAGGCTCTAACTGACCACTTACCTTCTTAAGCTTCCCTCTTACAGGCTTCAGGGGTTCCCTTGTCCGACCTCCATAGTATTTCCATCAGTCAACTAGTAGCTTCATATCAAGATTCAGCTCACAACCCTACATGGGTTAGGCTGTCGCCAGAGGCTGACGACGGCCACGTTAGGGATTAGCCCGGCCTTACTGGCTTTTGGTAGGCCGGGTTTTTTAAACCATCAGCAAACTCCCCCTTTCCGGTTAACATACAATGATTTTGTTTTCTCAGTTTTGAGGGTTGTCCACGTCTGGGCAACCCTTTTTAGCAGGCAGACAACAGCTGGAAAAACAACCTGTCTTTCTGGTGTACATATTTATCTCTCCGAATCAAAGGGGGAATCTGGAAGCTAGCCCAAAACATGGGAGAAGGAGTCAGCTTCAAGTAAATGGATTACTGCCCTGTTGTAGACCTGAAAAGGCAGAAACTCTATTTTACCAGCATGAGAAGTTCTACTCAGCCCATCTCATTCTCAAGTATAGAAGAATTTTCCATGCTTATTTCCACCTATGAGAATGGACTTAGCCGAATTTATGAGGTAGATTTCAGTTCCTATCTCTCTAATTGATAATATTTCCTAGATGTATTCAAAGATTCTCAGGGGTATATACTTTTTACTTTTTTTCCTGCTATCCTTTGACCAAGTATTCTCTCAGGAAAAGATAGCGCACTACATCTTCTTTAACCGGGATAGAGACAGAATTGCAGAAAAGACCTTTTTACAAGCGAAGCAGGTAAGAGGCGCACAGCTGAAATATACCTGGAAAGAACTGGAGCCAAGTCAAGACAGCTATGATTTCTCTGAAATAGAAAAAGACCTGACCTACCTTCAGCAACATGGGAAGGAGCTCTTTATCCAGTTGCAGGACGTAAGCTTCGATACAGCTATTCTTAATATTCCAACATACCTAGTTGAAAACCCTATGTATCATGGAGGAGTGGCTATTCAGTACCTAACAGATGATGATGACAACATTATTCGGCAGGACGGCTATATGGCCAGAAGGTGGGACCCAGCCGTACAGACAAGGTTCTATGCCCTCCTTGATACGCTGGGGAAAAGATTTGATGGGAGAATAGCCGGCATCAACCTAGCGGAGACAGCGGTAGGCTTTGGTGAGAAAGGGAAATTATATCCAGAAGGATTCACCCCCGAGATATACCAGAAAGCCATACTCAGCCAAATGAAGGCACTCAAACGAGCCTTCCCCACTTCTATCTGCATACAATACGCTAATTTTATGCCTGGAGAATGGTTGCCTTGGGACGACATGGGCTACCTGGAAGGCTTATACAAGCTTGCTGCGGAGCAACAGATAGGCATGGGAGGACCAGATATCAAAATCTACAAAAAGGCCCAAATGAATCATAGCTATAAATTCCTGAAAGCCTATGCAGCTAATATTCCTACCGGTATGGCTGTCCAATGGGGAAACTATGAGGAACCTAATCCCAAAACCGGTAAGCAAGTAACCGTAGAAGAAATCTACCGGTTCGGACAAGGGGAAATAGGTCTTGGCATTATTTTCTGGAGCACCCAAGAGCCTTATTATTCCAGGAAGCTATTGCCCTTTTTAGAGAGGCTAAATCCCTAATCACTAAAGTCTACAAGCCTGCCAGTGCCACTGTGCTCTTCACTGCTCTGCCAGATGCTCTCCAAGCTGAGGAAACCCCATCTTCCACCCATCCAAAGCTGAGAATATCATTTAGGCCTTGCTCATCTTCATACACAAGCGGTTGAGCATAGCCTTCTTCCATTTCCAACCTATTAGCCTCAGTCCAGAGAGAAACCTGATGTGCCAGCCAGACAGGAGCATCTATGGGGATGCCATGCCCTGCAGACTCATGCATTAGCCTGTCTGCTTGCAGGTGGTCAGCTACTTTCTGGATACACACCTCATCTACAATTCTATCCCCTCTTGATCCCACCACCAAGACAGGAATAGCAGGCCTAACTTCTGGGGTGAGGTAAAACATCCCCGCCATGGTTTGCTTGAAGAGGGTATGCTTACTTACGGGCCGCTTTTCCTGTATGTCTATCCACCTCCTGAGAATGGAATCATTCTCTGCATACAGATTACTGTTGATATGGAGAAATTTAGCTTCCCGCTCTTCTACGGCTGAGGTGAAAAATATATCAAAAAACTCCTTTTTGGCAGCCTGCTGAACCCTCTCCTTTTTCTTGCATACCTTTCTCAGGCTCGTTCCTACCAGGATGAGTGCATGGAAATTCTCCGGTTGGTGCAGGACCCACTCCAGGGCCACATTTCCAGAAAGAGAGGTAGCCAGCAGAATATTTTTTCCTTCTTTATCTATGAGAGAATCCTTGTAGGTAGCTTGTAGAAAACTCGCCATTCCTTCTATGGCTATTTTGGCAGGCTCTTCATGAAACCTACCTGCTCCCGGCAGATCTAGCAGCGTAAAGCTTGTAGAGGGATACACTGCTTGTACTTCTTGCATGAAGGTATTCCCCCAATGACCGGATTCTCTGCCCAGTCCTCTCAATAGGTAAAAATTGAGGGCTTCCTTTTCAGAAGGTACCTGGGCTAGGGCTAGCTGTGCAAATAGGCATAGGATAAAACAAGGAAGGAAAGCATGTCTATTCATGAGTAAACTTTTCTCAATGACAGCCATACATGCCTTAGGTGTGAAGCTTAAGGTATGAAGGGAGAAATCCTAAGTACCAAGGGGGGAATTGGGGGCATAAATAAAGGGAGACTGGTAAGCCTCCCTACTAATAATGCTTGTGTTATCTCTTATGACTGACTTTTCAGTACATCTCTGATTTCCGTTAGGAGCTTCTCCTCTGCTGAAGGCTCTGGAGGAGCGGCAGGTGCTTCTTCCTCTTTTCTTTTGCTATTATTGTAAGCCTTTATGACCAGGAATATGACAAAAGCCACTATCAAAAAGTCTACAATATTCTGCACAAAGGCGCCGTAGTTTAAGGTAACAGCTTCTACCTCTCCTTCAGCTTCCTTTAGTACCATTTTCAGGTCAGTAAAGTTGACCCCACCTAGTAATAGCCCTATGGGAGGCATAATGATGTCATTCACAAATGACGTAACTATTTTCCCGAAAGCACCTCCTATGATCACAGCTACTGCCAGATCCAGGATATTTCCTTTCATTATAAATTCGCGAAATTCTTTAATCATGATGGTTTTGTTTTGGGTTAATGTGTAATTAGTTGACTCTGAAAAGAGTTTAAGGTCACAATTAACCGAATTCTCTTAACTCATTCAAATTCTCATATTATCCAAAGATTTATGATTTTAGCATTGCTGATAAAATACTAGATCCCTATTTTAGCCCTTTACTCTATACCCAAACCCTACGAGAGATGAACAGACTCCTATTCTTACTTCTACCTTTCCTGCTTCCATGCATGCTATTTAGTCAGAATGTTCCTAAGAAAGTGCTGGGACATGAGGAGCTTATTAGCTGGAAGAAAATCAGAAACGTATCTATCAGTACAGATGGGAAATGGGTTTCCTACCGATTAGTTCCTGATGAAGGGGATCCTTCTATGGTACTCATTAATACTAAGACCCAGGCAGAAAAAACCTTCCCTAGAGTCAAAAAGGGGGGATTTACCTATGATGCCAGTCATTTGGTTTTTCTGACCAGTCCACCCCAGGACTCACTGAAGGTCTTAAAGAGAAAGAAAACCAAGAAAGACGATCTTCCAAAGGATACGCTATATGTCTTAAATCTGGAGAATCAAACATCCACTACTGTAGCCAATGTCTCCTCTTTTGACATACCAGAAAAGTGGAGTGGAAGTATTGCCTATATACCTGATTGGGAGTTACCCAAGCAGGATAGCACCTCCAAGGAAAAGCTGGCTAAGGAGAATGAAAAGAATGGAAAGAGAATCGTAGTTCATCAGTTAGCCAGCGGTAAAGAGGATACTATTTGGTACGTGACAGAACACGCCTTTGCGGAGAAACAAGCCCAAATGGCTTTCATTACCTCTGGTAAAGGAAAAGAGTATGAACAGGGGGTGTATACATACGGACTTGCAGGTATGGAAGCAGCTCCCCTCTTTCAGCAGGCAGGCAAGCAAAAGCAGCTGGGCATACATGAGGAAGGGGAGATGATCACCTTTTTAGCTGACACAGATACCAGCGATCATCTCGTCCCAAACTGGAAACTTATGATGGCAGAAGGCTCCGACCCTGCCCAGGAGGTCTTGGCAGACCTCAGTTTTGCCCCTGAGCAATGGAGCATTAATGAGCATATGAAGCCTTTCTTTTCTGAGAATGGTAAAACCCTCTTCTTCGGTACCTCTCCAGCGCCCATGATAGAAGATACTACCCTTCTGCCTGAAGAAAAGCCAGGGGTGGAAGTTTGGCATTATCAGGACCCCCTACTGTACACCCAGCAAAAGGTAAGGGCTAAAGAAGAGAAAAAGAGAAGCTACTTGGCTTCCTATGATATAGCTAGCGGGAAAAGTCTCCAACTAGGAGGGAGTGATATACCTGAAGTCAGACTGGCAGAAGATAACACAGCTTCCTATGCAGCTGGTTATTCTCCCCTCCCCTATCTGCAAGAAATCTCCTGGTCCGCCGATAGAAAGAATGATGTGTATGCCATTTCTATCACAAATGGTGCGCGCACCCAGGTAGCCACAGCCGTTAATGGCCGACCTTTACTGTCTCCTGCCGGGAAATATATGTATTGGTATGACAGAAATGATTCCTCCTGGTACGCCTATACTTTCCGCTCAGAAAAACTACATAAACTGACTTCTCCAGAGAAAGTACCCGTCTATGATGAGCAGAATGATAGGCCTATGCTGGCAGGATCTTATGGACCTGCCGGATGGATAGAAGAGGATGCAGCCTTACTGGTGTATGATAGATACGATATCTGGAAGCTAGACCCGGAGAACCAACTTGCTCCAGTGAATCTCACCAAAGGTAGGGCTGACCAACTCACCTATAGGTATATAGACCTGGATGAGGAAGAAGAGTCCATCCCTGCTTCAGGAAGTATTCTCCTACATAGAAAGAATAATATCAATATGGCTGAAGGGTACGTGGCTATGAACTGGAAAAAGCAAAAACTCACTACGCTCATTGAAGGGGAAGAACAATTCTCGGGAAGAATTTATAAAGCAGCTGAGGCGGATGAACTGGTGTATACCAGGGCTTCTTTCCGGAAGTTTCCCAACCTGCTACTTTCTGATGAGCGCTTTTCAACATCTACCCAAATCAGTGATGCCAATCCTCAGCAGGCAGATTACCTATGGGGAGATATTTCTCTCTATGAGTGGACATCTCTTGATGGAAAACCCCTTAGGGGCCTACTGCTAAAGCCAGAGAATTTTGATCCAAACAATAAGTATCCCATGATTGTGAACTTTTATGAAAAGAGTTCCGGAGGATTACATAGGCACAGGGCGCCTGAAGCCCATAGGTCTACCATCAATTACAGCTTTTATGCCAGTAGGGGCTATGTCATCTTTAACCCTGATGTTCCTTACAGGGATGGGTACCCAGGAGAGAGTGCTTATAATGCAGTGATAGCCGGGGTTTCTTCCCTCATCAATGAAGGATTCATAGACAAGGATCGGGTGGGGGTCCAAGGCCATAGCTGGGGCGGATACCAAATAGCTTATCTGGTTACCAAAACAGATATGTTTGCCTGTGCAGAAGCAGGTGCCCCTGTGGTAAATATGATTAGTGCCTACGGAGGGATTAGGTGGCAAACGGGCCTCAGTAGGATGTTCCAGTACGAGCAGACCCAGAGCCGTATAGGAGGTACGCTATGGGAGTATCCTATGAGATATTGGGAGAATTCTCCTATTTTCTTCACTGATAAAATCAATACGCCTGTGCTGATCATGCATAATGATGCTGACGGACATGTACCTTGGTACCAGGGGATAGAGTTTTTTGTGAGTATGAGAAGACTGGGGAAGCCTGCCTGGATGCTCAATTATAATGATGAGCCTCACTGGCCTTTAAAGCTTCAAAATAGGAAGGATTTCAACATCAGGATGCAGCAATTCTTTGATTACTATTTGAAGGGAGCTCCTATTCCTAGCTGGATGGAGAGAGGTGTTCCGGCAGTAGAACAGGGAATCAGTACCGGTTATGAGTATTCTTCCGAGTCTGAATAGAGAATTCTCTACATAAAAGTGGTCTTTAGGGGCTGGGAGCATATAATTCTTCCAAAAGATTCGTTATTTTACCAGAGAATATTTCTCTCTAGTGAAATATTGTGTTAGTATAATCTATGTCGGATATCTTTGTAGCGCCTCCTCTGGCTACCAGAAACGGATCCATGATACTCGGCAAAAATTCTGACCGGGAGCCCAATGAAGCCCAGGAAATCGTCAGGATTCCAGCCAAAGTCCACCAAGCCAGTCTTGCTCATACTACTTTTACCACCGTCCCTCAGGTGGCCAACACCTATGAGATGATCCTCTGCAAGCCCTTCCACGTATGGGGTGCAGAGATGGGGGTGAATGAGCACCAGCTGACCGTAGCCAATACCCAGGTGTATACTAAGGTCAGCATCTCTAAAAACAGGCAAGAGCTGACAGGACCAGATCTGGTTAGGCTGGCCCTGGAAAGGTGTAAACGCTCTTTTGATGCCTTAGAGCTCCTTATAGCCTTGATAGAGGCGCATGGTCAAGACGCATTTGATGGGTACACACGTAAGGGGGAGTATCACCATAACAGCTTTGTGATGGCTGATCCTGAGGAGGCCTACCTGCTAGAAACAGCCGGAAGAGAATGGGTAGCTACTAAGCTGTGGGATTTCTACACCATCTCTAATGCCCTAAGCATAGAAACAGAATATGACTATTCCAGCAAACACCTCATCAGCTATGCCAAGAAGCAGGGGTGGTATAATGCGGGATCAGCCTTTAATTTTAAGAAGGTCTACACAGATAAAATTCAGACCTATACTTCCAGAAGTTTTGAGCGGAGTAGGTTAGCAAAAGAAATTACCCAAGGCCAGCAGAAAGATTTTGATATTCAGAAGGGAATGGCCTTCCTGAGAAGCCTCTCAGAGTCAGCAGAAATTTTTGAACCTCGCCTGCATGGGAAGAGATCCATAAGCATGTATGCAAGTGGATGGGATGCCCCCAGACAGACAAATGGTTCCATGATAGTAGAGCTACATGCGCAGAAAGTACCCAAAATATGGGTTACCGGTACTTCTTCTCCAGACATTTCTATTTTCAAGCCCTTCTTCTTCCCCGGCAGGTCCATTATGGAAGGAGAATGGCCTTCTCCGGCAGAAAAGGCTGATGACTCCCTGTGGTGGACTCATGAACGCTTGCATAGAATGACCCAACGATACTATGGTCATTTTTATGAGATGTTAGCCGAGGAGAGAGATCAGCTCCAGCAGGCTGTCCTGGAACACGTTCATGCTATCAGCCCAAGTAAAATGGATGCCAATGAACTAGACCAGCTGGGATACTATTTTATCAATCAGCATAGGCATGCCATCAAAAACTGGATAGAAAAGGTCAAAGGGATGGAATCTCCCCAGCGAAAATCTTTTAGACCGGTTTATCAGTTTTACTGGAACAAACAAAATAAATTTGCGGAGGTGTTCAGCTAAAAGATAGGCTTTCTGTATAAAATAGTTGATATTCTCGCCTAATAATCAAAGATTTACAATCCCAAATTCATCATTAATACAACCCAAAACTATGAGAAGAACTTTGATGCTTTCTTGTGTATTATTCAGCTTTCTAGCACTTACTATTTCTACACAAGCACAGCTTGATATGCCTGCACCTAGCCCTTTTAGTGAAATTACTCAGGCTGTAGGACTGGGGGAAGTTACTGTAGCTTATTCCAGACCTTCCATGAAAGGAAGAACCATCTTTGGAGAACTGGTCCCCTTTGGTAGTGCCTGGCGTACAGGTGCTAATGCCTCTACCAAGGTAACCTTTAGTGAAGATGTAATGCTGGAAGGTAAAGCTGTACCAGCAGGTACCTATTCCCTATATACCATTCCAGGTAAAACAGCGTGGACTGTCATGCTACATAAGAGCATGTCCCTGCTGATGGGAGACAGATACACTGAGGATGAAGAACAGGTAAGATTTACCATTACCCCTATGAATGATTTTCCGTTAACAGTGGAGACTTTTACCATAGGTTTTGATAATGTAAAAAGTAATGGGGCTGAGCTAGCCATGTATTGGGAAAATACCCGTGCAGCTATTGGTATCACTACAGAGGTAGACAGTAAGGTGATGGCACAGATTGAAGAAACACTGGCTGGCCCATCTCAGAACTTTTACTTTAATGCTGCTACTTATTTCTATGAGAATGGTAAAGACATTGCTCAGGCAGAAGCGTTCATCGCAAAGGCTGATCCTAATGAGGAAAGGTTCTGGATGCAAACCTGGAAGGCTCGTATCATGGAGAAAGCAGGAAAACCTGAACAAGCCATAGCTGCTTCCAAGAAGGCACTTGCCTTAGCTGAAAAGGCTGGTAACGGCGACTACGTAAAAATCAATAAAGATTTATTGACCAAGTGGAACGCCTTAAACTAGGATAACGTATATTAAGGAGGAGAATCATTATGGGTTCTCCTCCAACTTTTCCTGGCGTATGACTATTCGAATATATATTCTCTGCTGTGGGCTGTTTTTTCTCCTTCATACTGCCCTGGGCCAACAAACGGAAACATTTCGGCTTTCCCTCTCCCCTTCCACAGCCTCTCAGTCTTCCTACCTCCAAACTTCTTACCCCCTTCCTGAATTATCAGCTGAGTTAGTACGGCCTATTACCCTGTTTGAAATACAGTCATGGACCATCAGTCCAGCCTACGTCACTCAAAATCCTACGGGGGATACCTACCTATGTAGATTAGAAGATCAGTTAGAAGCCAGTATGAGGGTACCCGTTTGGGTAAATACCAAGGATGAGCGATACCAACGCATAACCACCTCTGAAAATATTAAGCTTCTCTTTAAACTAGTAAGATTCTAAGGAATCACTCCCAGTGAAGGGCCGGTCAATTCTTTTACACTAGCAGGATAGCTTACCTGTGATTTATTTAGCTTGACTATTTCTGGTTGTTCTTGGTCCATCTCTCTTAAGAGAGCAGCTACTATTTTGGCATCCTTCATACGCTCGTACCTTCCTATAAGTACTTTGAAGGGTTCCCCCTTATTAGTATCTATCCAGATTTCTCCATCCCATCTAGTACGGTAGTTCTCAGCAAATTCCCTTGCCTCCAGATAGGTATAAAATTCTCCTATCTGGACAGAGAAGGACTTATCTAATCTTTTATGGTCCGCATGACCCACGAGATTATTAAAATTATAGGCTGCTTTCAGCTCTTTTGCCTCAAGCTGAGCATAAAATTCCTGGGCAGTAACCACTCCCGAAAAACGCTTGACTTCACGGCCTTCATAATCAAGGATGAGGTAAGTAGGAAGTAATGTGGTCTTGTATTCGTGTACCCACATGGGTAAGCTACTGTCCCCTACCATGGGATCTATTTTTAAAGGTGTGTACTTATCTTGTATATAGCCAGAAAGCTTTACCCGGCTGAGTACCTTTTCTTCCATGTATTGACACGGTTCACAAAAATCTGTGTGGAAGGTTAAAAAATACAGTTTAGAAGAATCTAATGTAGCAGAAAACGGGGATTCTGTGGCCACTTCAGCATAAAATATATTAGCCGTTTGCTCAGCCTCCTCTTCCACAAAAAAGGAAAGACCCAGCACACACAAGCCATATATGGCTGCACCCCAAAAGGCGTATTTGAATTTTTGTTTGAGACTAAAACGCTGTACCAGGGAAGTATCTAGACCCAGCTTGTTTCTCATGAAAGCCAAAAATTGGTATTTATCTTCTTTTGTAAAAGTAATTATCCTACTCTCTTTTCCCTAGGCGAATATGACCAGGATTACACATCTCCTCTTACTTAAGCTGTTAGGCTTTTACACGTAAAGGATTGGTTGAAAGCTTAGGGTAGACTTACTTGTATATTTTCCAGGTTGATTTGGGACAGACTATCTAGTTTTCCCTCCTCAAACAGCCGGTCTAATTCATACACAGAATACTGATTCATATCCCCCTTATAGTTTGTGTAGTCTGCAAACAGGATGTTTTCTACTCTCCTTATATTTTTCCCTACTCTAAATCTAAGTCCTCCATCATTTACATGAAATAAGTACGCTAAATAGCGTAGCTG
>JBCCLI010000126.1:0-15715 GCA_039026975.1 Bacteroidota bacterium
ATTAAAGATATGGGTGAAACCCTCCATCTCATCTACCTTATTGAATCCATTATCAAAGACGGCAATGGTAACCCCTTTACCTGTAATACCTGCTTCATGCAGCTTATCCAAGCCTATCATGCTGAGCTGTCGGGTGTAGGAGTCTGCATCTGATATAGTATCACAGCCATCCATGATGTGAGCGGTGGTACTGTAATACTGCACGCTTTCTACTTGGCTGACAAATGGGAGGGAGCGGACGTCTGCTAATTGAGTAGCACTAATGTTGGCTGAAGCAGCATTTAGCCAGCGGGAAGTACGTAGCACATGTATCCCCTCTCCCTTCAGGGCTTCCAGGTAGGTGGAAGATACGCGAAAGTCTTTCTCATCTACCTCTTTTCCCTTAGTAAGCCGCTTAGCTTGTGCCTCCTCGGATATACCCAGAGTAGTAGGAGAAAGAGGCTTATCTGTGAAGTATATCCAGTATTTATCCTGGCACACACCTGCCAGGGATACTAGCATACAAAGAGAGAACAAAAGGGAATTATAGAAATACCGCATAACCTTCTACTCGAGTATAGATTTTCCTATATAACAATCTTAGCGGAAGATAACCTAAAGTCAGGAAAACTGCCTAAAGGAAAACAGCGTTCCTTAGGAAAGAAACGCTGTTTGTAAAAATTGTTGAAAAATAATTATTCTTTTTGAGCTACAGCTATTGGAGAATATACAGCTGTGGTAGCATTCTCCTGAATATCAGTATCAGTATTAGTGCTTGCCTCCAGTACATTAGCTTCCTCCTGGATAGCTGATTCTTCCACGGTCGTATCCATTCCTATTTCATGGACTTGCTCCACGGCAGGAAGGATGGCAGCGGCTTGTTCTCCATGAATATTCTTCAGCGTAGGCGCAATAACCAAAGCTACTACTGCCATCAGCTTTAAGAGAATATTGAGGGAAGGTCCGGAAGTATCCTTGAATGGGTCTCCCACGGTGTCTCCTACTACAGCGGCCTTGTGTGGCTCAGATCCCTTATAGTATTTCTTTCCGTTAATATCTACCCCTTCTTCAAACATCTTCTTGGCATTATCCCAGGCACCTCCAGCATTAGATTGGAAGATAGCCATTAGAACACCAGATACGGTTACCCCAGCTAGCAGTCCTCCTAACATCTCAGCACCTCCTACAAAACCCACTGCTAAAGGAACTGCTATAGCCAGAACACCTGGAATAACCATTTCCTTGATAGAAGCGTTAGTGGAGATTTCTACACACTTATCATACTCTGCTTTCCCATCAGCCTTTTCGAAGATGGCTAAATCTTCGGGCGTAGCCTTGGTCATATCAGCATCATATTTTTTCATGATACCCAGGGCATCTTTCAGTTCAGGGATGTTATTGAACTGTCTTCTTACCTCTTCTATCATGGCCATGGCAGCTCTACCTACTGCATTCATAGCGAGCGCTGAGAACACAAAGGGTAGCATACCGCCCACAAATAATCCCGCCATCACCTTAGGCTGTGCAATGTCAATGGAGGTAATCCCAGCCTGTTGCATGAAGGCAGCAAACAGGGCTAAAGCTGTCAAAGCAGCAGAGGCAATAGCAAATCCTTTTCCTATGGCAGCAGTGGTATTTCCTACTGCGTCTAACTTATCTGTTCTGGAACGTACTTCTTTGGGTAGTTCAGCCATTTCCGCTATACCGCCCGCATTATCAGAGATAGGTCCATAAGCGTCTACGGCTAATTGGATACCTGTATTAGCAAGCATCCCTACCGCAGCAATGGCAATCCCATAAAGGCCGGCAAAGTTGTATGAAATTAGGATGGCAGCAGCTATGAGTAAGATGGGGATAGCCGTAGACATCATCCCTACGCCTAATCCAGCAATAATATTTGTGGCACTTCCCGTAAGAGATTGTCTTACAATTCCTTTTACAGGCTTAGTACCTGTACCCGTGTAATATTCAGTAATTTTACCCACTCCCAGTCCTGCAATAAGTCCGGAAATGACCGCTGCAATAACTCCTGTGGAGGTGTAAGTAGTATCCCCCATAGCCCAAGTATCCGGTAGCATCCACTTTATAATGACAATACTGAGTATTAGCATTAACACAGCAGATCCGTATTCTCCTATATTAAGGGCTGTATGAGGGTTTCCTCCCTCTTTTACTTTTACAAAAAAGGTCCCTACGATAGATACGATGATCCCTACAGCGGCAAGAACCAAAGGAAGTAACACAGCTCCCATACCGTTAAACTGACCACCGAAAGCTTCTAGTCCTACAAAGGCACCTCCCAGTACCATGGTACCTATGATGGAACCTACATATGATTCAAATAGGTCAGCTCCCATTCCGGCAACGTCTCCTACATTATCTCCTACATTATCTGCAATGGTAGCAGGATTTAAGGGGTGGTCCTCAGGAATCCCTGCTTCTACCTTTCCTACAAGGTCAGCGCCTACATCAGCGGCCTTAGTGTAAATTCCCCCTCCTACTCTAGCAAACAATGCAATAGAGGAAGCACCCAGTGAGAAGCCTGAAATGACGTTCAGTACAACATTTAGTTCTCCTACTTCATCTCCAAATGGCATAGACGTGTAAAGGATGAATAAGAGCCCCAATCCTAATACGCCAAGTCCTACCACGCCAAGTCCCATCACTGATCCTCCGGCAAAGGCAACTTCAAGTGCTTTTCCCAAGGAAGTTTGGGCGGCATTAGTGGTTCTAACGTTCGCTTTGGTAGCTACTCTCATCCCTATAAATCCGGCTAAGCCCGAACAAAGGGCTCCCAGGATAAATGAGAATGCTACCCAGTAATTTGAAGCAGCTTCTGTTTGTCCTTTTACAGCAAGGAGTATAGCTACTATTACTACAAAAATAGACAGGACTCTATATTCAGCTTTGAGAAAAGCCATAGCTCCTGTTGAGATGTTTTCTGCAATTCTTGCCATCTTTTCTGAGCCTACGTCTTGTTTAGAGACCCAGGATGACCTGATGTAAGTGTAGAGCAGTCCAATGATACCAGCAGCAGGTAAAAGATAAATAATATTACTCATGTAATTCGCGGTTTCTAAAGATTACCTTTCCAATAATTGGCGACAAAAATAACTTTTAAGGGATAAATAACAAACTATTTCTGAGGGAGTTGCGTAGGAAACCGACTGGCCCATTTCTCAGAATTAACCTAGTAGGTAAATGATGAGAACACAGGGCCTATCATTGAAATTACTAACTTGCCAGTATGAAACTAGAAAAGCCCATTAGTCTGGAAGATGCTGCCCAGTTATTATCCTGTACATACATAGGGAATAAGGATCATTTGATTTTAGGGATCAATGAAATACATCAGGTAGAAGCAGGAGATTTGACCTTCGTAGACGTGGAAAAATACTTTGATAAAGCACTTACTA
Source organism: Bacteroidota bacterium (assembly GCA_039026975.1). Classification (GTDB taxonomy): domain Bacteria; phylum Bacteroidota; class Bacteroidia; order J057; family J057; genus JBCBKZ01. Next base: position 3,396 of record JBCCLI010000126.1, read on the forward strand.
GTGCAGCAACTACTATTTTACTCAATAAAGAAGTTAGCCCACCTGATGGGAAGGGGTTATTGCTCAGTGAGAATCCTTTCAGAGACTACAATCTGCTCACCTCCCACTTTCAACCTCAACTCCCACTAAATACTTCAGAGACTCCTCAACTAGGTCAGGGAGTAAAGATAGGACAGCATGTAGTATTTGGTGAAAATACGAAAGTGGGAAATGGAACAGAAATAGGGCACAATACAGTTATAGGTTCTCATGTGTCTATAGGCGCTCATTGTAAAATTCATGCTAACGTAACTATTTACGACCATAGCATCATTGAAGATCACGTAGTTATAAACTCAGGGACAGTAATAGGGGGGGAAGCCTTTTATTTTAAGACCAGGCCTGACAGAAAAGATAAACTTCTTTCTAAGGGGAGAGTTTGGATAAAAGAGCATGTAGACATAGGAGCTAATTGTACCATAGATAGAGGGGTAAGTGGAGATACCATTATAGGGGCTTGGACTAAACTGGATAATCTGATCCAGATAGGGCATGATACAGAAATTGGGGATAGGTGCATCATTGCCTCACAAGTAGGGATAGCAGGTGTTTGCAAAATAAAGGATGATGTAGTTTTATGGGGACAGGTAGGGATACCGAAAGAAATTGAAATCGGGGAGAAAGCCGTCCTGCTGGGTAAGTCAGGGACATTACATTCTTTAGAGGGAGGAAAGACCTACTTCGGTATAACAGGAACTACGGTACGACAAGCCCTAAGAGAAATAGCTTCCGTAAAAAAGCTCCCAGCTTTTATGCAAAAGTGGGATAAGGCTGACAAAAAGGCAGAAAACTCTTAGTGGCCTTACTTTTGAAATGGTTAATAGGCAGGCTGGGAATGCAAGAAAATGGAAAGTATTTCTAAGCTGCATACACAAGTAATTTATAATTTCGCATACATACTAAAATAAAACATATAACAGATGGCTGAAACAACATCCCAAGTTCAATCCTTTGTTCCTTACAAAGTTAAAGATATTGCGCTGGCTGATTGGGGAAGGAAAGAAATCCAGTTGGCAGAGGCAGAAATGCCTGGTCTAATGGCATTGAGAGAAGAGTACGGTGAAGAAAAGCCGCTGAAGGGTGCCAGAATTGCAGGCTGCTTGCACATGACTATTCAGACAGCCGTACTCATAGAGACGCTGGTAGAACTAGGGGCTGAGGTTACCTGGTCTTCCTGTAATATATTCTCCACACAAGATCACGCTGCGGCTGCCATTGCAGCTAAAGGAATCCAAGTATATGCCTGGAAGGGTATGACTGAGGAAGAGTTTGATTGGTGTATTGAGCAGACCTTATTCTTCGGAGAAGGCCAGCAGCCCTTAAATATGATTCTGGATGATGGAGGAGACCTGACTAATATGGTCTTGGATAGATACCCTCAGCTAGTAGAAGAGATTAAGGGGCTTAGTGAAGAAACTACCACTGGGGTTCACAGGCTGTATGAAAGAATGAAGAATGGTACCCTGCCACTTCCTGCTATCAATGTAAATGACTCTGTAACCAAGTCTAAATTTGATAATAAGTACGGATGCCGTGAGTCATTAGTAGATGCTATCAGAAGGGCTACAGACGTAATGCTGGCAGGTAAAGTAGCCGTCGTAGCAGGATATGGAGACGTGGGGAAGGGATCAGTAGCTTCCCTGAGTGGAGCTGGAGCTAGGGTAATTGTAACAGAGATAGATCCTATATGTGCCCTGCAAGCGGCTATGGATGGATATGAAGTCAAAAAAATGAAAGATGCCATTCCTGAAGCAGACATCATAGTCACAGCTACAGGGAATAAGGACATCATTACGGGAGAGCACTTCCGTCTCATGAAGGATAAGGCGATTGTATGTAACATTGGCCACTTTGATAATGAGATCGACGTAGCATGGTTAAATGAAAACTTTGGACAAAATAAGGTTCAAATCAAGCCTCAGGTAGACTTATATACAGTAGGGGAAAGGGATGTGATTTTACTGGCAGAAGGTAGACTAGTAAACCTTGGCTGTGCTACTGGACACCCTTCTTTTGTTATGTCTAACTCTTTCACTAACCAGACACTGGCCCAAATAGAGTTATGGACTAACACAGATCAGTATAATAACGAGGTATATATGTTACCTCGGCACCTGGATGAGAAAGTAGCCCAGCTTCACCTTGCTAAGATAGGCGTGGAGCTAGACGAGCTTTCTAAAGATCAGGCTGATTATATAGGGGTAGGACAAGAAGGGCCATTTAAGCCTGCGTATTACAGATACTAATCATAAAGGACCTACGAGTTCTTGGAAGCTGGCCCTTAGGGGTCAGCTTTTTTTTAGCTCTTTCTGTAAATATATCCTATGCTCAGCAAGGGTCTTAGCAGGCCTTACCGCTGTGATTTGGAACCCTCTGGATAAGCAGAATAAAAGCATATTTCTATTTTGATTTCGGGCCTTCATGAGAATATGTGAATAGCCTTGCTCTATTACCCATTTCTCCTGATACGCTGCTAGCGCAGTAGCAACACCTAACTTTCTGTATTCAGGTAGGACACCTCCCATCCAACTATAGAAATGAGTGGGCTCATCACTTTCATAGCCTGCCTTGAAACCTACAAGTAGCCCATCTATACTGGCAGCTAGTAATAAGTGGTTCTTCCCTGAAAGTCGTTGGTAGTAAACATCTTCTCCGTAAGGGGCTTCGAATTCTGGTATATGTAGGGAAAGTCTAGCGGTAGTGGGTATGTCTACTATCTGAATTTCCATTGATTTAAGCGGGATTTAGGACATTTTCACTAGTAAGAATGGCCTAGGGTATTCCAAAATATAAATTAACCAGCTATTCAGGTTAAAAAAATGCCAGTTTGCGTAAGTATTTTTAAATATGAGATAATTCGAATCTACATTTATCCCAACTAGAGAATCTAACTCCAACCGTTTTCCTGCTCCTATTACCAATCGGGCATAGATCATTCTACTTGTTTTTATTCATTCTCTTCTAAGGTTTACCAATAGTAATCTGGTTATGGCTGGCGCTGAAATGCAATTAACAACTAAGGCCATTTCTCCTGAAATGGAAGTAATGGTGATTGACTCTCAATTTAAGGAGGGTTCAGAGGGACAGGTTAATCTTCCTACCATCCACTATTTCCAGTCTGATAAAAGTGAGATCAGCCTGGGTAAGTCCATTATTTTAGAATGGTCAGTAGAAGGTGCTGACAAGGTATGGCTTGAGCCAGAGATAGGGGAGATGGCATCTTCCAAAGGGGAGATAGAAGTATATCCTACTGAAAGCACTTATTTTATTTTAAGGGCTGAAAATTCAAGTGGCGCTATTTCAGAGGTAGTGGAGTTAATTCTCCCTAAACCAGAGATTGCTTATTTCCATATTACAGAAGACCATATAAACATTGGATATCCTACCATTCTTCATTGGGAGGTTAAAAACGCTTCTTCCGTCTTTATTAATAAAGGAGTGGGACATGTGAATCCCAACCTATCCTTTGTAGAGGCCATGCTAGAGGTTCCGGGGCCTTGTACTATTACGGCTCAGAATCCCTCTGGAAGTGTATCCAAAACCATAGAGCTAAGTCTTCCATTGCCAGCTATTTATGAATTTGGGGCCAGGAAACCTATGATTGAGGAGCATACTCCGGTAGTGCTCACATGGGATATTTCTAACGCCAAACAGATTTTCATAGACCAGGGAATAGGAGAAGTAACAGATCAGGATAAGGTAGAATTGATTGTAGACAGAACTACCACCTACACCCTTACGGCTGTCAATTATGCCGGAAGTGTACAGGCAGTATCTACCGTCTTATTACCTCCTCCCATTATTAGAGATTTTGATTCAGACTCTGAAATAGTAACAGAGGAAGAGCCTACAGTCAAGCTCAAGTGGGAAGTAGAACACGCATATGAGATTACCATTAATCAAGGCATAGGAAATGTTACGGGAAAGGAGTCAGTGGTAGTCCAGCCTAAGGAAGCTATCACCTTATATACCCTCACATGTAGGGGTCATTCTGGCGTGAGTACAGCCGAAATTCAGATAAGAAAATTTCCCATCCCCATAGAAGCTCAGTGGATGGATAATATAGAGAATCACATCCTCACAGATCCCCTTCAGGATCAACCCATCTCTCAGGATAGAAAATTGGATCTGGAAGGAACTTTTGCAGAGATGCAAGATGAACTATCGCTCACCATGAAAGAGATCAAGAAAGCTCAAAAAGGCCAAAAGAAGAAGAAAAAGCCTTCAGAGCCTAATGAGAACCCCTTGCCAAATGATTTTATGGAGCTAAGAAGACCGCGGATGCGAGATGAATTGAAGGACATTTTTCAAACCTTAAAAAAGAAGTTTTACCCAACTAACCTCCCTAACCAAAAAATTGAAGACAGCCATGAATAATAATTATTCTTACCTGGCAGATGAACATCCTGAAGACTTTGAGTCATTAGGGCCTTTTAAAAGGTTCTTTTTTACTTGTGCGGGAGCATATATTCGGATTCTGGAAGTAACTCCTTCCGAGCACAACAAATATATAGGAATTGGGGCTACCATTTTCCTTACCGCATGCTTAGCTATCATTTCAGGCTCCTTTGCTATTTATACCATTCTCCCTATTAAAATTATAGCAGTTCTGTTTGGGCTATTATGGGGAGCCTTAATTTTCAACCTGGATAGATACATAGTTTCCAGCATGAGAAAAGAAGGGAAAGTATGGCATGAAATAGGGCTGGCAATGCCCCGTTTAATTCTAGCGGTATTAATTTCTGTAGTGATTACTAAGCCGATAGAAGTAGAGCTGTTTAGAAACCAGATAAACTCAGAGCTTTTTGCCTACACGGCTGACCTGGAAAAACAGGCTGAAATGAAGCTTGATGAAAAACTAGGACTTGACTCCATCAGGGCTGAAATAGCCATTATTGATAGCTTAAGGTTTGAGTATAAGAAGATTAAAGAAGGGAAGCCCACCTCTTTCTCTTTCGGAGAAGTATCTGATGAGTATGAGAAAACCAAGAAAGAATATGATCAGGTAGTCAAGAAGAATACGCCTAGAATTCAGGCTAATGATAGGCTAAGTACAGAGATTTGGGAGAAATACGCTGTAAGGGTGTATGATACCGTGGATGGAGAACGCGTATTTAAAAGGTGGTCCCTAGAGACGCAGTACCGAGAAAGAAGATATAGACTAGCCCAAATCAACCAGACCCTACGTAAAGAAATCAGCAGGAAGCAGAAAGAGATGGATAACCTGGAAGTAGAAAGAGGAAAAGAGTTAGCCTCTTTTAGAGATGGGATAGATGAAGAAATTAAAGTAGTGAATGACAGAAAAGCTGAATTGGCTGTTTTAAAAGTGGAGAGAGATTCTCTCAGAAAGATGGAACTCCCCCAGGCTCGTCAGAAGGCTAAGAGATATGGTGTAGGCTTTCCTGCAAAAATAGAAGCCTTGGAGAGAATGAAGGAAGAGAGCCCTTCTATCTGGTGGATCAGTAACCTGATTATGTTACTATTCATCATGCTGGAAACTTCTCCCGTATTTGTGAAGATGATAGCTAAAAGAGGGCCTTATGATTATCTTCTAAGTAGAATAGAACACCAGAAAAAGATCAGGGCACTTCAAAGTATTTCTGATATGAACTATGACCTGAATAAGTCTATGAGAAAGCACAATGGAAATAGACTTACGTCAGAAATATTTGCTAAGGAAGAATACTAAAAGAAAAAGCTCCGGATAAACATATTATTTTACCGGAGCATTTCTAAGTTTCAAAATAGAGCGAGACGATTACAATTGTCTCAAGGGCTGGGCGATAGAACTAAGGTGTTCTATCTTATCGGATGCTTACTTATAAACGTAAGATTTTATCCTAAGTTACAGGAATTATTTCATTTTGCATAATTCTTGACCAGTCTATACAATTTATTTTGGACTATATTGCGTACAAAAGGACTAAAATATTGATAATAGCCTCTATTGGAGGCTTTTTTTATCAGAAATTTTATCAGGGAATATAGGATAGAAAGAGGCAGGATATGTCTAGATTTTAATGATTATGCTTCTTTGGGGATTCCGATACAATAAATAATGCTACCAAAAGTGTGCTTGGTAGTTCCTATTTTCCAGTCGTAGGTGTCCTGGTATGGACGGGTCATTTCTATTAAGCGCTGAGGGTCATACAGCCTGAAAACAGAAGCCCAACCATCCCATAAGGTACAAATAGGGATGAGGGGGAGTAGGTAAGTAAAAATAATCTTAGACCATTTGAAGGGACGGATGAAGAGCGTAGCAGGAAATATCAGTAGGAGAATAGCTACCGTATTTAAGACCAGTTGAAGCCACGATTTTTCCAGAGGTTCAAAAATTCCTACTGGCATATTTTGACTGGTGATCCGCGAGAAAAAAACTTCTGCCTCCTCAGGACTGAAGTGGTGAAAGCCATTAAAAATAGTCACAAATGCTTCAGGATCCTGGCCCACTTCTGTCGCTCGTAATGAATTAGGGTCAAAGCTTATGTTCCCCTCTGTAAGGGTAGAAATGTAAGAGAAGGCGGAAAGGTTCGGATATAAGTCCGTAAGCTTGGCATGAAAGGGTATGTTTAGCTTTTTTTTCCAGTAAGTCCTAAGTAGTAAGATGGTCCCTCCTCCTCCAGAGCATAGATCTAGTAAATAGGACTTTCCAGACTGGATGAACTCCTTTCCCAGCACAGGAATCACATGCCGGTAGACCTGGAAAACTTTCATCAGAAAGCGAAGAAAATCCGTCTGCCCTTCCCTGAGAACATTGGGATACCAGGAGAAATCTTCAAACTCAAATAGCTGTAGCCTAACTTTCATGTGTATGTATGAGAAATGGAATTCTTTATTTAACAGTCATCAAAAAGTAATAGTAGCTGCAGCAAAAATAGTCTGATATGGGTAATCATTCAGTCCATTCCTATATCCTATAGAAGGAGAAAACTTTCCAGGAGTAAATTGCAGAACAGACTCCAGAATTAATGGCTTATCCCCATTGTCTATATATCCCAGATAGCCAGCTAAACTAGCCCCTAACTTCCACTTACCTAAAAACCAATCTATACCACCTCCATAAGAGAGGGCGTCATTCTGGCGCTGGGTAATATCATAAATCTGCCATACATAAAATCCTGCCATCAAATGCCACCTCAAGGCTTGTGTCCCCTCCTGATTTAAAGAAAGTGTTTTACCAGCAGAAAAATCAAAATAATATCCGGGTGCATCTGTATATCTGGCATCATCCAGTTTTTCTCCCGAGGCTGTTTTAATACTGATATTGAGGGTTACATCTGGAAGAGAAGGGTGATCTCGTAATAGTTGGATAATGGTGCTTATATGAATATCTCCTATACTTACACCTTTACCATCAGAGGTACGAGCGTTCCGTAGATCCCTGATATCCGTATCCATATCATAAGACTCGAAGGCTACCCAAAAGAGCTCCAATGCCACCTTATCCTGAACTATAGGCACGTAAATTCTACTGAAAAAGTCATAAGTACGGTCACCACTCCCAAAATGATACTCAGGACGTAATTCTAGCTTCCAGTCATTCTTGACCCGTCCCTGTTGAAGCCTGGGAGGAGGTAATGCATTAGGCCCTAGTGTGGCAGGTGCAGTGTTAATGAAGAACTGCCAGGGAGTAATTCCATCCCAGCCTACCCGCAGTGCCCATTGGTCAAATTCATTGAGGGACTGAGAACGGCATATGGATAATCCCGCGAATAAGAACGAATATAATAGGAGAATTCTCATAAGGAGCTAAACTTGGAATTAGTTCTCCATATTCTCAAGAAAGTATCACTTATGCTAATCCTCTAAGCGATTATACTTCTTTAGGATGTCCAATACCTTCTTTTTAGGTAAGAGAGGGAGCCTGTCCGCGTAGGTTGACTGTCCCTCAAGGGTAGCTGCAAACAGCGAATTAATGATGGCCTCTTCTGTTGCTTCAATGGCGGCCATAAATAGGATGCTCATGTCCTCATTCCTGAGCCTTTTCTGGGTGAGGAGGCCTTCAGAGACATAAGAAACACGGGAATCAGGGTGAGTAGAAAAGGCAATCACATAATCCCCACTTCCATTGGAGGCTATGCCTCCTGTTTTTCCAAGTCCTATCATCGCCCGCTTAGCAAGTCTCTTCAGGTTTCTGGACCCTAGCGGGGCATCTGTGGCTACTATGATCATACATGAGCCATCTCCATTTTCGGTGTCCAGCGATTTTTTGAAGGCATATTGGCCTAGTTCTTCCCCTACAGGTACCCCATCTATTTGGAGGACTCCCCCAAAATTACTCTGAACCAGTACGCCTATGGAATATCCTCCTAGGGCGGGTGGGAGCTTTCTGGAGGCAGTCCCTATCCCACCCTTAAATCCAAAACAGATGGTTCCCGCACCTGCTCCTACGCTTCCCTCTTCTACAGCACCTGAGCTGGCGTTTTGAAGGGCCTCTCTCACGTGTACTTTCGTAATATGTCTGCCCCTTATATCATTCAGCCTTCCGTCATTAGTTTCTCCTACTACAGGATTTACAGACCTGATTTGTTGGTTCTCAGGAAAACTTAAGGTGTAGTCTATTAGGGCATCAGCAGCAGTAGGGACACTCAGGGTATTAGTGAGGATGATAGGCGTTTCCAGGTTTCCTAATTCTTCTACTTGAGAATAGCCAGCCAGTTTGCCAAATCCATTCCCGATGTAGATAGCAGCTGCTACCTTATCCTGAAAAATATTTCCTTGATGGGGGAGGATGGCCGTAACACCTGTACGAACGCTGTCTCCGCGAATTAAGGTATAATGGCCCACAGATACCTCTGCTACGTCTGTAATGGCATTTAGAGGTCCCCTTTCCAGCACCCCTATATGAATGCCCATGTCATAAGGGCGCTGGCTAAGTGCTAGGCTTGGTAGCAGAAGGCTGAGAAATACGGAAATGATTTTACGCATATGTTGAGATATTACTCCTGTGGCTAGGCAGAGGTACAAGATATTTTAAAAATCAGGAATAAGCGCATCTACAAGTAGGTTATCATAGATAGATGATTAACTTCTTATGGGGAGTTATTTATCATTTTTCATGATATAAAGTAGTTCATCCAAAGCGTTCATATATTGAACTTGATAGAGAGATTACCTAATTCTCAGGTATAATTAGGGAAAGCTATGGTTTCAACAGACTACCCCTCACAGACCATCACAGTAGAACAGGCTGCCCATTTTGTAGAGGAGGTATATGGGATAAAGGGAGAAGTAAACCCCCTGGATGGAGAAGTGGACTTTAACTTTAAAATTACCTCAGATACAGGTTCTGCTTATACCCTAAAAATAAGCCGGAAAGGCATCACTGAACAGGAATTAGATTTTCAGGAGAAAATCATGAGTCATCTGGGGACGCAAAACATCCCCATACATATTCCCATTCCCGTGGCTAGTAAGGAAGGGAAAATGTATGAGACAGTTCAGGATGAAGCTGGTGATGATAGGTGGATAAGGCTACAGACCTGGGTAGCAGGTGAGATGATGGGAAATGTAAATCCCCTAACAGCTGATCTGCTGAATAGCTGGGGAAAAGCTTGCGGATACTTGAGTAAGGGATTAGAATCCTTTGATCATGCAGCGGCTCACAAGGTATATAAGTGGGACCCCTCCGAGGTACTACATACAAAAAAGTATTTCTCCTACTTGCTGAAAAGAAGCGAAAGAGAGCTGGTCACCTACTTTTGGGATCTCATAGAGAAGGAGGGCCACCCCTTACTAAGTTCTCTTCGAAAGGGGGTCAATTATAATGATGCCCATATGCATAATATCTTAGTACATGGGCGGGGAGAAGCGCCAGAGGTGGCAGGGATTATAGATTTTGGAGATGCTGTATACACCCATACCGTAAATGAGCTAGCCATAGCCTGTGCCTATGCCTGTATGGGAAAGGAAGATCCCCTGGCTACTGCAAAAGAAGTGGTAAAAGGCTATTATGAGGTATATGCCTTGCAGCGCCCGGAAGTAGAGGTATTATACTACCAAATAGCTTCCAGGCTTATCCTTACCGTAATGCATGCCAGTGTGAATGCTCAGCTAGAGCCTGAGAACGAATACCTACAAGTAAGCTCCAAGCCTGCATGGAACTTATTAAGAAAGTGGGAAAAAATCTCCCCGCGTTTTGCTTACATCAGTTTTTGTGAGTCCTGCCATGCAGACCCCTTTCCTACAAGAAAGATCTATGATACCTGGCTGGAAGGGTATAAACACCAGCTAAGTCCTGTAGTGCAGCTAGCAGGAAAGACCGTTACCTATTTAGATCTAAGCGTAGGAAGTAAGGCCTTAGGAAACAATCAGAACTTTGAAAATATAGAAAACTTTGATAGGTGCATAAGGAGAATGCTGGAAGACCTGGAGGTAGACATTGGGCTGGGAGGCTATGGAGAGGTACGGCCTTTTTATACTACTGATGCCTATGAGGTAGAAGGAAATGAAGGGCTTCAGTGGAGAACGGAACATATAGGATATGATATTTGGGCACCTGCCGGGACTGCCGTCAGAGCACCCCTTGATGGGAAAATATTCAGCTTTAAGAATAATGAGGCTGAAAGAGACTACGGCCCCACCATCATCCTAAAGCATGAAGTAACTGAGGAGCTAACCTTCTACACCCTTTATGGACACCTAAGTGAAGAGTCCTTAGAGGGCTTAATCTGTGGGCAGCAAGTAAGTAAAGGGAGTGAATTTGCCAGGATAGGAGAGTACCCTGAAAATGGAAACTGGCCGGCACACCTACATTTTCAAGTTATGTTAGACCTACTGGGCTTCAAGGGAGACTTTCCAGGGGTAGCCTATCCACATGAATCACATCTATGGAAGCTCATATGCCCTAATCCTACACCTTTTATACATGCAGATATCCCAGAGCAAGTACATAGTCAGCTAGGCTCGGCTCAGATCAGGGAAAAGCGGAATAGATATATGGGTAAAAGCCTTAGCCTCACCTATGATAGGCCTTTACATATGGTGAGGGGCTACAAGCAATATTTATATGATGCCAGTGGAAGAAGATTCATGGACATGGTTAATAATGTAGCGCATGTGGGGCATGAACATCCAGCTGTGGTAGCTGCTGCCAAGCGACAGTTATCTCTCTTAAATACCAATACGCGCTATCTACATGAAGAAATAGTATGCTTTGCTGAGGAGCTTCAGGAGATGTTCCCAGAAGAACTGTCGGTCGTTTATTTCGTGAATTCAGGAAGTGAGGCTAATGAGCTGGCCCTACGTATGGCACACAGCTGGTCAGGTCAGCGGGATATGCTGGCCCTGGAGGTAGGGTATCATGGAAATACGGTGGGTACAGTAGACATAAGCAGCTATAAATTTGATGGCAAAGGAGGAAAAGGAGTCCCCCCTCATACGCATGTAATCCCCATTGCGGACATGTTTAGGGGAATGTGTAGAAATTCTGAAGAGGCAGGAACCAGGTATGCGGCAAAAGCAAAAGAGCTGATACATAAGGTACAAGAGGAAGGCAGAAATATGGCGGGCTTCATAGCTGAGAGCATCATGAGCTGTGGGGGGCAGGTCCCTCTTCCCCGGAATTTTCTAGAAGAAGTATACACAGCTGTTAGAAAGGCAGGAGGCGTATGTATAGCAGATGAAGTCCAAACAGGGTTTGGGAGGGTAGGGGAGCACTTCTGGAGCTTTCAATTATATAATGTGGTTCCTGATATTGTGACCATGGGGAAACCCATAGGGAATGGACATCCGCTAGGGGCGGTAATTACAAGACCTGAAATAGCAGAAGCATTCTCAAATGGGATGGAATACTTCAATACTTTTGGGGGAAATCCTGTTTCCTGTTCTGTGGGTAGGCAAGTGCTGAGAGTAGTAAAGGAGGAGAACCTACAGCAGCACGCCCTGGAAATGGGGAATTACTTGCAAAAAGGCTTGAAAGACTTGCAGCCATCATTTCCCATCATAGGAGATGTAAGGGGGCATGGGCTCTTCCTTGGATTTGAACTTGTAAAGGACCCAGAAACCCTGACCCCCGCAGCGGAAGAAGCCACCTATCTAGCTAATAGGATGCGAGAAAAGGGAATACTTATGAGTACAGATGGCCCCCTGCATAATGTGTTGAAGATAAAACCTCCCATGTGTTTCAGCCAGAGAAATGCAGACCAGTTTCTGGATTATCTGGGGAGGGTACTGAAGGAAGATAAGATGAGAGGCTAGAAGTTATTATCACCCTTTTGAGGGAAATTAGCTTTAAATATAAATCACCATAAGGTTCTTTATTTTTATCTTATCTAAATTGA
>JBCCLI010000127.1:0-15546 GCA_039026975.1 Bacteroidota bacterium
CTTGTCAAATAGTTTGTAGGTATCTTTCCACCTATGGGTAATGGCACTTAGCTTGAAGCGTTGCAGCTCTTCCACGTCGCCATTTAAAATAAGGAAGAATTCCTGCTTTTGGTAGTGGGATAGAATCTGATGAAAAATCTCAGCGTTGAGAGCGTAATCGTCAGTATTCCCCCCGTCCCCCATGTGTAAATCACTGAATATGACAATTTTGGAGTTGCTAGAAATTTCCAACTCATGGGAGTCATCAAAGAGAATATCCAGATGTGGATAGGTAGCCTTCACTTTCATGCCAATTTGTCCACAGGTTAATGTCCTGAAATAGCATGAAAAGGTTAAACAATTGTTACCGGAAGGTAAATTAATCTGTTTCAGCTAGTAAGGCCTAAAGTTTTCCACATTATTTCCACTTTTCTGATTATCCATTACCCATTGGATCAAGTTTCACTTGCAGCATGAGCAGTACATACTGCTTGGCAGCCTGATAAACTTCTCCCTTTATCTCATACAGGGTATGTACCAGCTCCCTAGCAAGCTTTGGATCATAGGCTATTCTTTTAACGGATCTATACGCCTCATCCATGTCATACACCACCTCAATCTGCTGATTATCAAAATCTATATAGTAGAAACATTCTCTGGTATAGTTTATTCTGAAATAAATGCCTGTCATCTTCATACTTGTATAGGGTTTATGCTATGAGATCCTCTAGCCTTAGTCTGTGTTTATAGGGCCGAATTCTGTTTAAGACTATGCATATAATGCTCAGTTCTCCCTCAGTAAATCCCTCATCATGATCTCCACCCTCCTTTAGCAGCATTTTCTGGACAAGCTGCTCCCTACTCATATCTAGTTCTAGTATGAGCCACCCCCAGGCAAGTTGTTGAAAATCAGCACTCATCTCCCTGATGTATTCATGGATCTTGTATTTGTACATATGCCTACTGAGCACAAAAGCTGTAAAATGCTATATTTACCATTGAATCGATACACAAACATATCAATATTCATAATTAATATCAATAATTGATCTTAATTAGATTGATATTTATAGCTAACATATTATATGTCAACTGAGTACAGATTAGAAAATCTTGGAAAAGAGATCATTCAGATCATTAAACAGCATCCTGGTCTGACTATGGCAGAAGTGGCAGAAAAAACGCTGAATATCACCTATGCTAACTTTCAAAAGCGGCTGTCAAAGAACAATATAAAGCTCGCAGAACTTGCTCAAATACTTGATTTTCTGAATATTGAGTTTGAGATTACCCTTGGGGATAAACAATTTAGCTCTCAGCCAAGTTCTCCTAAAAATTATGAAGTAGAACTTGCTCACAGGGAGAGAATCATGGAACTCCAGGAAAAAATCATTCTCCTACAAGAAGAACTTCAGGATAAATATCAAAAGGAATAATTTTCGATATATAAGCTAATTTTTGACGCTAGTATGAGTGAAGTAAATAGCCGAAAGAATAGTACACTAATCACCCTTGGGGTAGGCTTACTGTTTGTAATTATCATTTTAGTTCAGTTTTTCTCTACTGGCCCCGCTAATGCCTATTATCAGGAAATTGAATCTCAACGTGAGACTAAGGACTACCAGTTTAGTTCCTCTCCTCAGTCCCCCATCCCCAAGGCTAAGAGAGCATCCTTTGATAAATTAGACTATTTCCCCATTGATAGAGCCTATGCTGTTCCTGCCACCCTGGTAAAAGACAGCTTAAAGGATACCCTCTCTCTCACCACCAGCCTTGGGAATGCCTACAGAACGGTGAGGATAGGTAAGCTGAATTTTAATCTTTTAGGGAAAGACTATTCCCTTATAGCCTACCAATACCTGGAATTAGATAAGAGAAATAAACTTTTTATCCTTTTTAGAGATCTCACTACTAATGTGTCTACCTACGGTGGAGGGAGATACATAGATATCCCCTACACACAGGAGCTGGAGATAGACTTTAACCAAGCCTATAATCCCTACTGCGTATATAATGAAACATTTGAGTGCCCATTCCCACCTAGAGAAAATTATATCCCGCTAGAGATACAAGCGGGAGAAAAAATGTATGGAACTCCTGCTCATGAGCTTTAAAGGAGAAATTGTATATTAGGGTAAAAGTCAATCCATGAGAAACAGAAGACCTGCTCCCAGAAGAAAAATTTCCTATTCCACAGGAATCGTCACCATGATTCCTGTCGTAATTGTGGTCCTTATCATCGCATACTATCTCCATGAATGGCTGGGTTAGTGTGAAAAACTACTACTCTAATTTTTTAACCTACTCCTTTTCATGAAAACCATTTCTTGTTTCCTCCTTATCCTAGCTCTGGTCGAGCTTGGAATTACTCAGACTTCTTCCTCACAGTCTTCTCCTCTTTTAGCCTATGATACCCCTGCGGAAGTAGGTATGTCAGCAGAAAGGCTGGCCAGGATTGATGCTATGTGTGAAGAAACCATAGCTAATAATGAAGTGCCAGCTATGGTAGCATTAGTTGCCAGAAAAGGAAAAATAGTCTACCATAAAGCATTTGGACTAGAGAATGTTGAAAAAGAAATAAAAATAGATAGAGACGCTATTTTCAGAATAGCCTCCCAAACGAAAGCTATTACCTCCACTGCCGTCATGATGCTGTGGGAAGAGGGGAAGTTTAGGCTGGATGATCCCATATCTACCTATATTCCTGAATTCAAAAACCCACAAGTACTGGCTGGATTTAGGTATGCAGATACTTCTTACACCACCCGCCCAGCTAATAATGAGATCACTATAAGGCACCTGCTTACCCATACCTCAGGCATAGGATATGGGTTCATTGATGGAGATGAAAGAATGAAAATGATCTACCGAAAAGCGGGTATAGTAGAAGCCTTTGAAGTCCGGGATTACACCATCAAAGAAAATATAAAAAAGCTAGGCCCTCTCCCCTTACATCATGATCCGGGAGAAAAATATACCTATTCATTGGGACTGGATGTGTTAGGCTATTTTGTGGAAATCATGTCAGGAATGACCTTTGAAGAGTTCCTTCTTCAGCGACTCTTCACACCCTTAGGTATGAATGATACTTTTTTCTATCTCCCTAAAGAGAAAACTGACAGACTAGCCATGGTTCAGCAACCAGAAAACGGAAGCTGGACTAAATATACTGGTAATGGGTATGAGGCAGACTTCCCCCTCAAAGGAGCAAAAGCCTTCTTCTCTGGAGGAGCCGGTCTCAGTAGCACCGCTAAGGATTATGCCAACTTCCTACAGATGTACCTAAACGGGGGCGAGCTTAATGGTGTCAGGATCTTGAGTAGAACCACCATTAACACCATCATGGCTAACCAGATAGGAGATATCTGGCAAGGGGATAGAGTGCTGGGATTAGCTTTTGGTGTGCTGACAGAAGAGGCGGTAGCCACTGGGGGCCAAGGAAGTAAAGGCACCTTTGACTGGGGTGGATACTTTAACACCCAGTATTTCGCTGACCCAGAGGAACAACTCATAGGAATTCTCATGAAACAAACACGCGGTCAGCAACATGACCAAAGTGGCTGGAAGTTCCGTCTGTTAGCTAACCAGGCAATAGATAACTAACTGTCACTTACCAGCTTTACCCATCTGGGTACATCTTCTTCTATCTGGCTGAACCTTCCTACTTTGGGGTTCACAAAAAAGTTATCGTTCAGGTCATCATTGGCAGTGGAAACTTCCCCTATGATACATTGCTCACTCTCAGGCCAAAATTCATGGTAAATTCCTGGGGTAAGGGTAATCCTTTCCCCAGCCTCAAGGAGTACCGCATCTCCATGATGAACAGCTGTTGGAGTCCCATTCTTCTTGATGGTAACTGTAGGTTCATGCATATGTCCATCTTCACCAGCCCATATCTGTATAGCCAGCCTTCCGGCCCTGACTATGATATCTTCCTTCTTCTTCTTGTGCATGTGAGCAGGTGTCTTCTGATGCTTTCTTGCGTACATCAGCTTCTCACAATATTCAGGCTCCTCAGCCAGATTGACTAACACCAACCCAAAGGCTGAGAACTCTCCTAATCCAAAATCCGTTACGTCCCACTTAGGATTAGGTGGAAGCTTCCAATGATGAGTATGAAAACATGCTAAAGCTTCCTGAATAGCATAATTAATGGTTGACCGTTTCACAAACTTTACTTTCTGAATCTAATATTTCTTTACTTAAAAGGGAGATGAAATTTTCACTTAGAGTGACTAAATACAAATGTATATTTGTTTGTTAACAATGGGAAAAATTTTATGCCTCCATTCAATTTTTCTAGCTCATGATAGATAGCGGGTTTTTCTGGTGGGTATGCTTAGGGTACCTCCTCCTTCCTATGTGTTCTTATGGCCAAACAGGGAGTAATTATTGGAGTACAGATTTTGGGACTAAGGCCCAGCTATTGAATGGAGCTGTCATAGCTGGCGTGGATGATAATAGTGCTGTTTATTATAATCCAGCTGCCATAGGAGTGGGGGCAGAAAATGGCCTTTCCTTCTCATTACTGTCTCCCCAAAGGCGGGTAGTAAATACCAACTCCCTTCAGGTGGGAAATCAAAATGTTTCCGACTTTGACTTCCTCCCTAACATCTTTGTGTATGGCTTTAAGCCCTTTAAATCTAAGAAAGCCAGTTTGGCTATTACCCTCTTCTCCAAGAATGAAGTAGACTTTTCTTTTAAGCATAATTATGTGCAAGCGCTCACTGACGGAAGTACCTATAACGGATCTGTCACCTTTGATAATTTAATCAGGAATAGATGGGGAGGCTTAGGTTTTTCCTGTGAGATCCATCCTAACATAAGAGTAGGCATGACCCAGTTCCTAACCCTCTTCTCTCAGGAACAACTAATAGGGATCAATAGTAATGTATTCCCGGATCAGCAAACAGATAACCCCTTAGCCTTCATCCACGAGCAGGTTCAACTCCAGCGGAATAAAAGATTTGGGATGGTCTCTAAGCTGGGCTTCCTATTCCAAACCGGCATGGGAGAAATAGGCCTAAATGTTACTTCTCCCTTGCTTTTTTCTATCACTGAGAATGGAAGTTATCAGTACAGTAAATCTGAGTTAAGCAGACAGGGGGAAATTTCCCAAATAGGAGAAACGGATACTGACGTAGGTGAAGTAAGCTTCCAGACGCCTTTTTCTATAGGAGTAGGACTTAAAACGCCTATTAATGATAAACAACTACTTTATGTATCAGCAGAATACTTTGCAGGTATAGCTACCTATAACACCCTGCAAGGAGTCCAGTCTCCCACTACCCTCGCATTTTCAGCAGAAGATAATGCCCGCACCGTACTAAACATAGCCCTAGGATATGAAAACCAATTGAGTGAAAAATTTACCTTGCTAGCGGGCTTTAAAACGGACTTCTCACAGTTCAGAACAGATGAACTCAACCTGTCAAATGAGTTTGCCATCAGCAAGTTTCAGTGGGACTTATACCACCTTACCTTAGGAGCTCAGATTACCCTGGGGGATTTCCAGTTCTCTAGTGGCATCAACTATGTCTTTTCAAATGGGATTCAGGATCCTCTCTTTTCTCCTTTTAATACCCACCAGGAGGCTCTGGGAGTTTCTCTTAATCAATCTACCAAAGAATCTACCTATGAGGCCTTTTCTCTCTTCATTAATTATTCTTTCTTTATCCAATGGGGAAGACAGAAATTTGGGAGTTCCAAAAAGAAGGAATAAAGTCCTTAAACTTCAAACATATTTACCTACCCATTACTTAATGGCTTACAAAGCTTATATCTGTTCCATGAGATTTATCCACTACTATTCCCTACTGCTACTTAGCATTTTATGTATGTCCTCCTGTGATCCTGTGAGAGAACTTCCCGTGATACTAACCAACCCTTTAGACACTTCTTGGGAAAATGCGCAAATACTTATCCCCAGGAAGTTTCTGGAGAAGCGCCTGGGTACCGTAGAACCTGAGAACAGACTGATAGTAAGAAAAGGAGGTCAGCAAATCCCTTCCCAGATGGATGACCTGGACATGGATGGAAAGTGGGATGAACTGGCCTTAGTAATGAATTTTGAAGCTAGAGAATCCATAGAGGTAGAAATAGCCGTACGCCCAACGGCAGAAAGGGAATCTTATCCGCCTTCCACTCATCTCCATCTAGGCAAAAACCGGGGAGGTACATATGAAACCATCTCATCTGCTGACAGACTCTCAAGTACAGACACAGAAGCAGCCTTGGCAGCTTTCCAATTTGAAGGGCCAGGTTGGGAGAATGAGATGGTAGGTTTTAGGAATTATCTGGATTCGAGAAATGGCATAGACATCTTCGGGAAGTTAACTGAAGAAATGGTGTTGGAGCAGGTAGGCGCTACTCTGAGATATGACAGCCTCCAAAACTGGGGGATGGACATCCTGAAAGTGGGTAATTCTTTGGGCGCAGGGGCCATCGCCCTCCAGAAAAATGACCAACTGTACAGGGTGTCTGCAGAAAAATCCCATGCTACCCTCTTAGCCTCAGGGCCTGTGCGTGCTATCCTGGAGCTATCTTTTTCAGGGATGCAAGTTGAAGAAACTGTCTATGCCCTCACCCATCAAATTCAGATCTGGAAAGGACAGCCAGGATATACTGCCAAGGTGAAAATAGCTCCTTACGTTAATGATGTGTACCTGGTAGCTGGCATAGTCAATATGGATAGCACCAGCCTCCATCTAGGCGCTACTGAACAAGCGATTTATGGCTATACCCATGCCCCCCAAACTATCAACAGGGAAATGCTGGGAATGGGGATCTTAACCGCCGAGCCAGACTTTAAAACTACTCTTACCACCAAGGATGAAGGAGAAGGTATCATCCAGACACATGGAATGGTTCTTTTTCTGAAAGAGGAGGAAGCTACCTCCTATCACTTTTTGACCGCCTGGGAGAAAAGAGATAGCCTGTTTGCTGAGCAGGAAGTCTTTCATACTCTCTTAAAAAAGGAAGCAGAGAAAGTTAACACACTCATAGAAGTGAACTGGAA
Organism: Bacteroidota bacterium; assembly: GCA_039026975.1. Lineage (GTDB taxonomy): Bacteria > Bacteroidota > Bacteroidia > J057 > J057 > JBCBKZ01. The sequence continues at coordinate 6,998 of JBCCLI010000127.1, forward strand.
ATAAAGTCTCTTTTTGATTGATACTGAAGACCAAGGTATCCCTCTGAGCTATTGGTGAATAGGATCTCAGGGAAATAGTTACTCACTCAAAATCATGCAATTAGAGATTATGGAAAGTGTATCCAGACGCAAATTTCTCACCCTGGCCAGTATGCTGGCTGCAGGTAGTTTTCAGCCCCTTCCCGCCTGGGCGTTTCAAAGTGAAACCACCAAGTTAAAAGTAGCCCTCGTAGGTACAGGCATCAGGGGTATCTCCTTTTGGGGAAAAAGGCTAGTGGACCAATATGGGGACTTACTGGAATTTGTAGGACTAAGTGATATCAACCCTGGCCGGTTGGCCATGGCTAAAGCATATATGGGTGTGAGCTGTGATACCTATGCTACAGTAGAGGAAATGATTCAAACGGCTAACCCGGATCTACTGATCGTCACCACAAAAGACTCTACCCACCATGAATTCATCATCAAGGGATTAGAAATGGGCTGTGATGTGCTCACGGAGAAGCCCCTCACTACAGATGAAGATAAATGCCAAGCCATTCTGGATGCAGAAAGGAGAACCCAAAAGCGCGTCATAGTAGGCTTTAATTACAGATGGAGCCCTTATATGACCAAGGTGAAGGAACTGCTTCACCATAAAGCCATAGGAAAGGTTACTTCCGTTGACTTCCACTGGTACCTAAATACCTATCATGGGGCGTCCTATTTTAGGCGTTGGCATGGATTGAGGCAGGATGGAGGAACGCTCTGGGTGCATAAGGCCACCCACCACTTTGACCTGCTGAACTGGTGGCTGGATGCAGACCCTTCGGAGGTGTTTGCCTATGGGGCCCTAGAGCACTATGGCAGCAATAATCCTTTCAGGGGGAAAAACTGTAGGGACTGCCAATACACACGGGACTGTAATTTCTACTGGGATATCACTAAAGATGAGCATATGATGAAGCTGTATGTAGATCATGAGGAATATGACGGCTACATTCGGGACAACTGCCTCTTCCGCCATGACATCAATATTTACGATAAAATGTCTGCCCAAATTAAGTATGCCAATCAAGTGGTAGTTAATTATTCACTCACTACCTACTCTCCATTTGAAGGCTGGAGAATAGCCTTTAATGGGACAGATGGCCGGATAGAAGCTTGGCAGGATATTCCCTGGATGAAGGATGAAGAACTAAGCCAGGAAGCCCTACATGCTGCAGAGATGAACCAGGGAGAAGAGGAGATTACAGCCACTAAGCCCATCATTCTCCATACTAATTGGAATAAGTATGAGACCATCTCTGTCCCCTTTAAAAGAGGAGGGCATGGCGGAGGAGATTCCCGACTTCAGGATAAAATTCTCCGGAACCCAAATAATCCTGATCCTTTAAAGCATGCCGCAGGCAGCAGGGATGGAGCTATGTCCATTCTCATAGGGGTAGCTGCCAGAAAAAGCATAGAATCTGGACATCCCGTACGCATAGCAGAACTTACAGATCTTGAACCCAGAGCTAAAAGGATTTAAACAAGCTTATCAGCTGTAGGGCGCACATCCAGCGAAAATTCAAATTTTTATTTTTAAATATATTCCAATTATTGTTTCTCCTGATGCAATTTTAACCTATATTGAATATATATTCAATATTTATGTGTCGCTTATTCTGCCTCATACTTATCTTGTTATCATCCAATGCGCTCAAAAGTCAAAATTTAGTTCCTAATGCAGGATTTGAGTCTTTTACTAATTGTCCTGATGGATCTTGCCAGTGGAACTACTTGGATAGCTGGGATAATGTAAATGGCTCTTTGGCCTGTAATCAGTCTGCAGGTTCGCCGGACTTCTTCCATACCTGTGGGGACGGCTTTTTCGAATTACCCTTAACGCTAAATGGAAATGTAAATGCCTTAGGAGGAGATGGTATTGTAGGCCTATCAACCTACGTTAGCTTTGCAGGTAATTTTAGAGAATATCTTTCTGTTGAACTTACCCAGGCTCTTACCATAGGTAAAACGTACAATGTACGGGTTCCCTTTACTAATGGCACCTCAGATCCCGGAGCCTCTTATGGAGGTTTTGGGACAGAATTTGGCGTCCATTTTTCTACAGGGGCCTTAACTCAAACTGGATCAGATCCTATCCTTATTTCTCCCACTTTTGAAACTACGGGAGCTGTTTTTAACACGGCATGGCAAACCCTACTATTCTCATTCGAAGCTACTACAGCAGCTACCCATTTGACCATTGGAAATTTTCGCAATGATGCCAACTCCACCTACCAGCAATTTGCCACACCTTCCAGTGCTATGTTCAGTTATGCTTATTACTTCTTTGATGATATAGAGGTAGAAGAAGCAACTATTTTATCAGCTAACTTTTCAAGCTTTGAAGCGAGGTCAACTGAAGGAAAAATAGCCATTAGTTGGAATGTGGAGCAAATACAAGAGGGAACCTTCTTATTAGAGAAATCTATTGGCTCAACTACCTTTAACTCAATTGCCAAAATTGATGTGAACCAATCAAGGGAATCCTACCATTACCATGATCTTGAACCCAGACAAGGCATCAATTACTATAGAATTAAATACCTTGATATAGATGGAGAATCTACTTATTCTCCTATCATATCCGCCACATACGCTTCTGAAAAATATTGGGATATAGTTCAAAATCCATCGACACTATCAGTATCCATCCTCAGTGAGGAAACAGTTCCCTGGGAGGTAAATCTATTTAATTCCAGTGGTCAAGCTGTTTGGCATGCTAGCCTAAGGAATAAAAAAGAATTACAGCTACCTACCACTCCCTTCCCAAAGGGGATTTATGTTCTTAAGATAAGGAGCAATCAGCAGATGACTTATAAGAAAATTCTTATTCAGTAGATTTACCTTAAACAAAGAAAAAGCCCTACTCCATCTTCCAGGGAATAGGGCAAACTGCTTGTTTTAGACTACTTACTACTACTAGCCAGACTTTCCGGGAAAGTAGTGTAACTTGTTAGAAAACCTCAGGATGAGGCAAGGGGGAATTACGGTTTTCTATTTTATCTAATTTTTTCTAATCAACTGTCAGGTGTATAGAGCAAAACCTCTATATAATATACTGCCTATTTCATACTATTTTTTGTCAGAACATGAATAAACTTATACGCATCCCCTATGAAGATATGATCCTTGAATTTTCAAGGGTATTAGAAAAGTACCTGGAAGGGGAAGAGAAGAGATCCTTATGTGCCAAGCTTTTTGCAAATGCAAGTAGAGATGGGGTAGCCAGTCATGGATTAAACCGCTTCCCGCTATTCATAGATTACATTGAGCAGGGATTCATAAAACCTGAACATGAACCTCGGCTGATCCAACAGATGGGGAACATCCTCAGATGGGATGGGCAGTTTGGGATAGGAAACCTGAATGCCTGGCACTGCATGCAGCATACTTTACAAGTGGCTAAGGAGCAAGCCTGGGCTATGAGTACCCTGAGCTATACTAATCACTGGATGAGAGGTGGTAACTTCGGTTGGCAGGCAGTAGACCAGGGATGTATAGGCATCTGCTGGACTAATACTATCCCCAATATGGCAGCATGGGGTGGAAAAAAAGCTGTGATAGGGAATAATCCGCTAATTGTAGGGCTGCCTCACCCTGAGACTCCCATGGTATGGGATGCAGCCATGTCCCAATATTCCTTTGGGAAGCTGAATACCCATAAAATTAGACAAACTCCCTTGCCCATGCCAGGGGGGTGGAACCAGAAAGGGGAACTTACTACGGACGCTCAAGCTATCCTGGAAGGTGGGATCGTCCTGCCTATTGGCTTTTGGAAAGGAGCGGGGCTATCCCTTATTCTTGATATACTAGCGTCAGGCTTATCTGGTGGAGAAAATTCTCGTAAAGTGGGAGACCGCAAGAATGAGTATGGTGTTTCTCAAGTGTTTATAGCCATAGACCCTACTAAACTCGGACTCTCAGACAGCTGGCAAAACAATATGACTGACAGTTTGAATTTCTATTTGGCAGATTCCCTAGAGGCCCCAGGAAATAATATTAGGTATCCAGGCCAGCATACGCTCAAGATTCGAGCGGAAAATATGGAATTAGGGGTACCCGTAGATAGCTTTTACTGGGAGAAGGTATTGTCTTTATGAGGCCTACTTGGAGATTCTCATAGCTTGAGGCTGTTTATTTTCCAGCTTTTTTCTTTCTTTGGGCCGCATAAAAATTGAGTCCAAATTATGAGTCAACGTGTAGCCTCCCTTATAGCCAGTATGAATCTTACCGAGAAAATCGGTCAGATGACCCAATTAGATATTTCCACCATCTGCATAGATCCCATCCAACAGGATTTCTGGGATACAGCAGAAATTATCCTGGATGAGGAGAAACTGGCTTACTACCTTACCCATTTTCAGGTAGGGTCCTTTTTAAATGGCAAATCTATTCCTGTGGATCAGTGGATACAAGTAGTCAAAAAGATCCAGGAACTCAGCTTGAAACATCAGCTCCACCAGATTCCTACTTTATATGGAATAGACCATGTCCATGGAACCAATTACCTGGAAGGAGGAACCGTATTTCCACATAACATTAACATTGGTGCTACCTTTAACCTGAGTTATTCTGAAGCGGCTGCTCGCGTGACGCTGGCAGAATCCCTTGGCCTGGGGCATCTGTGGAACTTTGCGCCCATTCTGGATGTGGCTCAGCAACCTCTATATCCCAGATTCCACGAGACCTTTGGGGAAGATCCTTACCTATGTGCCCAGATGGGCAAGGTCTATATAGAGGCCTTGCAGGAAAGAGGAGAGGAGCACCCCCTACAAATAGCAGCCTGCGCCAAGCACTTCCTGGGATACTCTGAACCTAAATCCGGCTTTGACAGATCCCCTTCTGAAATCAGTATGCAAAGGCTCAGAGAATACCACCTACCTCCCTTTCAAGCAGCAGTGGATGCAGGCGTAAGAACTTTCATGATTAATAGTGGGGAAATAAACGGGATTCCCGTTCATGCCAGCCCTGAAATTCTCACAGGACTCCTGAGAGAAGAATTAGGCTTTGAAGGGGTAGTAGTAACAGACTGGGAAGACGTGATTAGGCTTCATAGAGGGCATAGGGTAGCTGCCAGCATGAAAGAGGCAGTGTATCTGGCCATCACTGCAGGTATAGATATGTCCATGACCCCTCTTACCACTGATTTCTGTGTGCTTTTAAAAGAATTAGTAGAGGAAGGACATATTAGTGAGGAAAGAATAGATACCTCGGTTAGGAGAATTCTCCTCCTAAAAGAAGAGTTAGGCCTTTTTGATCAGCCGTATCCCACAGAAGTAACGCCTACCTCTGAGGACAAAGCAGCTTTCAAACAGGCCAATTATCAGTCAGCAGTGGATTCATTGGTACTTCTCAAGAATGAAGATGAGATTCTCCCTTTAGCAGCTGATAAAAAAATCCTGGTGTGCGGCCCTAATGCCAACCTGAAAAACAGGATTTGTGGAGGATGGACTTGGCGGTGGGTATTGACGGAAGACACCTGGTATCCGGAAGATATGCGGACCATTTTAGGGGGTATGCAAGAAGCGTTTGGGGAGGAAAAAATCCTAAGTGGGGACAGGTCAGAGATGCAGGCCCTGTCAGAGGAAGCAGATGTCATTCTATTTGCAGCGGGAGAAGAAGCCTATTCAGAAGGATTTGGAGATATACTGGATTTGAATCTCCCGGAAGACCAACTGGAGTGGCTGGAAGAAGCCATAGCCACAGGAAAGCCTGTAGTGCTAGTCCTCCTGGAAGGAAGGCCTAGGACCTTCCCTAATCAAGCAGATAAATGCGCTGCCATTATATGGGCAGGCCTCCCAGGCTTAGAAGGGGCACCAGCCATAGCAGCTGTGCTATCAGGTAAGGAAAACCCTTCTGGCAAGCTGCCTTTCACCTATCCTTATAAGCAGGGGCATGTTCTCCCATATAACCATAAACCCTCGGCCTTCTCTGATACCCAGCCCTTTGAAGATGGGGATGAACGTTGGAGATATGCTATTGGGCATTTTGGTAGGGGTCTTAGTTATACCAGCTTTGAATATACGGACCTGGACCTAAGCACTGATACCCTCTCAGGCTCAGACGAGCTCACTGCTAAGGTTACCATCACCAATACAGGTACAAGAGCAGGGAAAGAAGCCGTGCTATGGTTTCTCACAGATGAGTATGGACAGATTAGTCGTCCCGTTAAAATGCTGAAGTGGTTTGAGAAGGTAGAATTACAGCCTGGAGAATCTCTTAGCTGTGAATTTAATATTCTTCCTCAAGTACATCTGACCTATCCGGATGGAGATGGGGTAAGCATACTGGAAACGGGTACGTTTATGCTCTCAGTTGGCAACTTGAAACAAAGGTTTATATATGAATAAGATTTTTAGGAATTATAAATTCATTAAAAATTTAACCTAATTTTTTACATATTATCAATTAATTTGCCATAATTAGAGTTATTTTTACAAATATTATGAAATAGTTCCCAAAGTTGAATTTGTAAGTATGCTGCCAGTTAGAAAGAAGCGTATGCCTCAGTTGGACACGTCATCCTTAAAAAAAGTAGCGCCTTTTCACCTACTACCTGATGAGGTATTACAAAAGCTACTAAAGCTGATGAAGGACAAGCAGCTTAAATCGGATGAAGTCCTTTATGAGCAGAATGAAAGTACCTTACAGGGGCTGTCTTTAGTAATGTCTGGGAAAATCGAGAAGTACTTTCTGGATGAGGAGGGACATAAATCTTATCGGGAAGAATTTTTACCGCTGACCACCTTTGGTTCTATGTCCATCTTACTGGGAACATTAACAGCTATCAGAACCACTCGCGCTATCAAGCCTTCTTATATCTACACCTTACCTACAGAGGATTTTCTGTACCTAGCCAGAGAGTATGAGGAGTTTGGAAATTTTTTCACCCAGCAACTTGGGAAAAGAATGCTTCAAAGCGGCTATGTATCCTTTGTCAATACTCAGCCGGGACCAGAATCAGGTTTTCAGGGTGCAGACCATACCTTCACGGAAACTGTTTCTGATGCCATCATTCCTCCCATATTTTCCTGCTATCAGGACCAGACCATAGAGGAGGTAGCAAGCATCATGACACATTTTGATAAGGAATTTGTACTCATTAAAAACAGGGAAGAGGCCTTCATAGGAATTTTAACAGATAGAGACCTCAGAATGAAGGTAGTAGCTTCAGCCTTATCTCCCCAAGAAGAGATAGCTAAGGTAATGGAGCAGCCCATACCTGCTATCCATGAAGGGGCGTATAAGCATGAAGCCATCCTAAATATGTTCCAGCTTCAGAGAAGGTATTTAGGCGTAGAATCAGAAGGAGAAATTATAGGGACAGTCTCCCTGGAACAGTTACTGCATAACCCTACCCAGTCTCCTTTTATCTTTATCCGAAGCATACAGCGGGCCAATGAAGTTGAGGAGTTGGCATCTGCCTGGCTAAAAGTACCCGCTATTGTAGGCAGATTAATTGAAAGGGGGATGAGACCTGAAATCGTAAATCAGGTGGTCAGTGGGATAGTAGATGCCATCACCCAGCGCATCATCCACCGTGCCATGGATAAGGTAGGAAACCCTCCTACAGCTTTTGTCTTTATAGCTACCGGTAGTGAAGGGAGAATGGAACAGACCCTAGCTACAGATCAGGATAATGCCATCATTTATGATGATCCACATCCAGAGGATAGAGAGCATGTAGCGGCCTACTTCCTGGAACTGGCTAAACATATCAATTTTGAACTAAATCAAGTGGGATTTGGCTACTGTGAGCATAAGGCCATGGCCCAAAACCCCAAATGGAATCAGCCTTTACTTAGCTGGAAAAAATACTTTGAAGGCTGGATTAAGCAGCCTACTACTACTCATTTATTGGAAAGTAGATCCTTTTTTGATGCGAGAAATATTTTTGGAGATCCTCGCCTCCTCCAGTCCTTGAAAACCTTTGTATTCAATAAGTTAGAGGGAGGTGCCAATACTTACTTTCAGCAGGAAGCCCGAGAAGCGCTCATAAGAAAGCCCCCCTTGACCTTCTTTAGAGGCTTTAAGCTTACTGAACAAGCCAACAAGAGAAAGGGATTAGACATTAAAGATCCTATGAATGCCTTGGTGGAACTAGTGAGAATTTACTCCCTTAGACATGAAATTGAGGCGACTAATACTGGAAAAAGATTAGCAGAATTGAAGGATAAAAAGGTCTTATCTCAGCAAGAATACCAGGAGATCCATCAGTCCTACTACTTCATGATGCGCCTAAGACTCCAACATCAGACTTCCCAAATCAAGAAGGAGCTAAGTCCTGATAACCTCATTCCATTGGGAGAAATCACTAAAATTGAGCAAGTCACCCTGAAGGAAATTTTCCGTGTCATAGAGAAATTTCAACAGCAGATGAGTATGAAGTTCTCTACTACCCTCAGTTCCTAAGGTTTATCTGATATCCTTCCATCTGATTCTGATTTCTCCTGGCATTACTTGACTGGGAAAGGCTCTTATATTCCAAAAACAGCAGGATATTCTCCTGCCAATATCAAGCC
>JBCCLI010000128.1:0-15517 GCA_039026975.1 Bacteroidota bacterium
CCTATCTATTTTATTGAGGAGAATCACATCTGCAAAGGAAAGTTGCCTAAGCGCTTCCTCGGCTTCTTCCAGCCAATCTGTTAGAAACTCAGCATCTGCAAGGCAAATAACCTGTTCCAGCTCGAAAACCTTCTCCACCATAGGATGCGAGAGGAACACCTGGATGATACTGGATGGATCTGCAATGCCTGTAGTCTCTATGACTAGCCGGTCATACTGCTCTCTTTTTTCTACGGTCAAAGCCAATAAGTCCAATAAGCCATCTGCCAGGGAACAGCACAGACAGCCTGCACTTAATTCCAACACCTCTTCTACCCCATCCAATATCATGGCGCCATCTACATTTACATCACCACACTCATTTTCTATGACCAGAATCCGTTCAGGGAGTCTTTCTCTGATAAAATAGTTTAAGAAAGTGGTCTTACCAGACCCTAAAAACCCGGTAATGAGGTGAACGGGAATCTTTTTGGCGATTTCTTTACTCATTTTAACGGCCTTACTGTGTCTTTCTTCCTTGCCAATTCCTACCTTTTTATTGCATGACCATAGAAACTATATGATCATATCTCTAGATCGATGAAGGTATGTGACAAAAATAATAAGCCTTGGCGTAAATGCAACTATGTTGCATTTATAATTATTTTTTCTCTGTTTCCCTCACATCATGCAAAGCTGAATTCTGACTAAAGCTATCTATGAGCCAGTTCTAGGACTTCTAATGCCTTAAAAGCCGAGTTTGAAATTATCTATGGCTAGTGGGGGGTACTGATGCCATAGGGACATCTTAATAATAGAATCTTTTCAAGGGCTAATCAGGGAGTGATTACCCCCTTCATAGACGCCGAAGGGCCTCATAAAACGTTACCAACAGGCCTCCTTGCGTAAGTTCAGTAACTTGGGGGGGCACGTATTAGAGGTACGGACACTAATCGTGCAAAATTCACCTATCTGAGAGACTGGAAATCGCTATCGGTATTTTGGCGTAGTGATCTTCTAACCGAAGTTCTACTCATTCCTGTCTCTTTTACGATGCGGGATTTGTTCCATCCTTTTTGAAAGAGGTCCTGTACTTTCTGGGCTTTTAGTGCAGCAGATTTAGGTCTCCCATGTAGTTTCCCTTTGGATCTTGCATGAGCAATTCCAGCCTTAACTCTTTCCGAAAGCATATACATCTTTCTGAAGTTCGCACTTGGCCCACCCTGCCTGGAGACATATTTTTTTAGCTCTAAGTGGACCCAAATACTGCTTCCACTGATCAAAGTCTGTATAATCTCTGTCCATAGTTTCTCCTCCTATAGACCAGTTAGAAGAACTTATTTCGTGAGAACTTCGCGGCCGAATCTCTCCCATTTTAATAAAGAAAATACCCTCACTTTATTGGGTGAATACCTGAATGGGAAGTAGTAGTAAATAGCCAGAGAATAGGATAAATAATAATTTCATTTAGGTTGGTTTACATATACAATTTGAATAATAGTTAAAACAAAGTGTTAGTATTTTCCTCCAATTCATTTTATCTAAAAACTGATAAGTTATTTGAATTTTAATATTTCAATTTTTCATTTATTTAGAATTAATCTAATTAAATATAGCTACATTCGCCATGAAGCTACTTATATATCTTTTTCTCTTCATATGTAGCTTGTGCTATCACATTGAGGGTCATTAAGAAATAGTAGCATTGATCTTACATCCTAATAAAGTTGATATTATGGAACCGAACCCTATTAAAAAATGGATAGTAGCTATACTTATTCTGCTTCCATTCTTAAGTGTGGCCCAAACTGGAGACATATTGGGCAAGATTACGGATCAAGACAGTAACCCCATTCCCTATGCGAATGTGCTTATTGAAAATACTAATATTGGAACATTAACAGATGATAAAGGAGAATTTGTGTTGAGGGATGTTACCTACGGCGACTATACCATCATAGTTAGCTTTTTAGGTTTCAAATCTCAAGAACTCGCCGTCAGCCATAACGGTCAAAATAATGCCCTACGTGAGGTAGTATTGGAAGAATCTGCTTTTGCACTAGATGATGTTACCATCGTAACTAACCGAGATGAAGAATCCATAGATGAGATACCCGCTTCGGTATCTGTTCTCACTTCTCGGGATATTGAAGTATTCAGGCAGCATGCTAATACCATGGCGGATATAGTGGCCTACGTCCCCGGCGTATCCCTATCTACCAACACTACTCAGACAAGAGGGCAAAATATTAGAGGAAGAAATATGCTGGTGTTAATTGACGGTATCCCTCAGTCTACGCCTCTTTTCATTACAAATCGAGATTTGAACACCATTGACCCCGAAGTAATAGAGCGAGTAGAAGTAATAAAAGGCGCTACCTCTATCTATGGCAATGGAGCTGAAGGTGGCATCATAAACTTCATTACTAAAAATGGGAGTACCAATAAAAAACTCGAGAGCCAGACTACCTTAGGAGCCTCAGGCTCATTGGTAAACACAGATCATACTATCGGAACTAATATTTCTCAAATATTTAAGGGGAGAGCAGGGAACCTTAATTATATAGTAGGAGGCTCCTTTAGGGAAACTGGTATCATGAGAAGTGCAGCCAATGAGATTTCATCTCCCTTTTATGGACTAGGGGAAACTGAATTCTATAATGTTTTTACTAAGATAGGATACAACCTCAATGACAAGAATAGACTAGAGTTAATGTATAACTACTTCAGTAGTAACCAGAACTCTAATCTTAATAGGATAGCTGGTGTCTATGGAGAGATTCCCACTACAGGCGCTTTCGGAGAAACGAATTCTCTGGAGGAAGACCAAGGAACCAGGTTTAATCACAATTACTATCTAAAATTCTCAAGTTATGATCTGTTTGCTAATACTGACCTAGAATTGAACCTCTACGGCCAAAACTTTCAGACAGTCTACGGATTTAGTGCTTTCTTTACTGACATAGATGGCGGATTTGAAGGAGGCCAGTCGAGAATTACCTCAGACAAACGTGGTGCACGTCTCAACCTCACTACCCGCTATACACTGGCTGATGTTATAAGTGGCAAGCTAATCTATGGCGTAGACTATATGGGGGATATTACTGAGCAAACCCTCACTGATGGCCGCGTCTACACACCTGCTATGGATATGAATAACATAGCGCCTTACTTACAGGTAAAAGCACAGTATCAGGACTTGATCTTTAAAGGAGGTGTCCGTTATGAAAACATTAATATAGATATAGATGACTACACTACATTGGTTAGGAATAGTGATGGTACAGCTTCAGGAGGCGTTAACGTGATAGGGGATGAGCTGAATTACAGTGCGCTCACCTTCAATACGGGTATACGCTACAATGCATGGAGATATGCCCAGCCATTTTTTAGTTTCTCACAGAGCTTTTCTGTAGGCCAATTAGGTAGAATTCTCAGAAACGCTACTGATCCTGAAGCTATTAATGGGAGAATAGATACGGAAGCTGTAATAGCTAATAATTACGAGTTTGGCATTACAAGTGATATAACTGATAAAATCAAATTTCAAGGTACGTACTTCCTTAGCACATCAGATCTGGGAACTACCTTCTCAGAACAGCCTTCTGGGTTACTAGCTTTAGCCAGGCTACCTGAAAGGGTTTATGGAATAGAATTACAATTAGATACCAGACTCACTGATAAGCTGGACTTTGGAGTCTCTCTAGCTACCATAGAGGGTAGAACAGATGATAATGATGATGGGAATTTTGATGATGATGATAGCTACATAAATGGAACCAGGATTAATCCCTCTGTTTTCAGGGCTTACCTGGGATATGAGATAACTCCGGTTTGGAATTTCCGTCTATTCTCTACCTTCAGTGGTGATAGGGATAGATTTGACCCAAGAGCCGATGGTTCTTTCGCCTATGGTAATGGGCCTGTCAATAGCTTTACCGTTACAAGCCTCTTTACCTCATACCAACTCGCCCCAAACACTAAACTGCTCCTTGGAATTGAGAATTTATTCAATGAAGACTATTATACGGTAAGATCTCAATGGGCAGGTAGGGATACTCAATATGAAAAAGGAAATGGCATTAACTTTAACCTAAGGCTCAGCATCCAGCTTTAGGGAGAATGACCTATCCTTAACTTTCATTAAAGTACAATAGCAGTTAGCCCCATCTTGATGAGTAGGATGGGGCTACTTTTTAGTACTTAACTGGGAAGGCTGGTTAAAGCCATTGGCACTTGTTCATGCCTATAAAAATACGCTAAATACCTGTCTATCCTTGAGCTTGGGATTTTGATTACGCTACCTAGTAGCAAATAGCAGTCATTTTCTTCTTTTTCTGCTAAGCTTCCTTCTCTTTTATCACCCTTCAGCTTTTTGTATCCATCTTGCGCTTACCTACTTTGTCTACCATTTTGAAGGTGTTCCATACACATACTCAAGATAACAAAAAAGGGCCACCCTTAGGCGACCCTTACTGTATTAGGTATTGACTATTGCTTAGCTTCCAATGAACTCATCAAAGCTTTGTAGAGATAAAGTTTCTATCTCTTTCTTGTTCATGAACTTTTCTAATTTTGGCCAGTATTTATCTTTTATCTCTGCAAAGTCCACTTTGGCCTTATTAAAGCGCTCTTCCAGCAGGGCCAGATTCTCCATTTCTGAAGAAGAAGGCGCTGTAAAGCTCTGAGCTACTTTAGCATATAACTGTCCAAGCTTTTCTCTCAGTTGAGGTTCAGCAGAATCTACATAATTATCGCCAGTAGTGATTACCAGGGTTTCCTTTAAGGCATTTAGCTTACCTATCAAAGGGTCAGCTGCTTTACCCCCTCCATCTTTAGCTACTGCTTCTGCCTTCTCTATGATTCCATCCATCTCATATACCATATAGGCTAGTGCTTCTGACATGGTAAATAGCTTGCGACTAGTTTCATAATTAGCTATCCTTTCACTTTCAGTGATGAGGGATTTAGGGTCATTCTCCAGGGTAACTGTGGTTTCATAGGTTTCCTTTCCCTTCTTGAATACTACCTTGTAAGTCCCTGCTTCTGCTCTTAATGGGGTAAATCCTCCGAAGGCCAATGTCTTGCCTTTGGCCATCTTAGGTTGCTTGGTCATCCCATTCCACTTAACCACATTGATTCCTTTAGCCTTACCAGCGGGTAATTCTGTCAGTAAGTCTCCATTCTCATCCATTACTTCCATACTCACTTTCCCGAAGAGATGCTTCTTCTTAAGGTAATAGACTACCTGCGCATTAGAAGACTTACTCTCCCCTACAAACTCACGCTCGGAAGTAGTCCCTCCAAAAGGACTTGCTTCTCTCAGAATGCCAGGGGCTACGTCAAAGAAATGCACATTCTTAGCCAGCACTTCCTGATTTAGCTGTCTCAGCGGACTTATATCATCCAGGATGATAACGCCTCTTCCATGCGTTCCCATTACCAAGTCATTAGTCTCTTTCTGCAGGGTAAGGTAGTGCACTGCTACGGGCGGCATGTTATTTGTAAACTGGCTCCAGTTCTTTCCTCCATTTATACTGATATACAGGCCGAATTCAGTACCCAGGAAAAGAAGATCCTTATTCTCATAGTCTTCTTGAATACATCTGGAAAATCCATAGATATCATCTGTAGCCAATGCGGTCCATGTTTGGCCAAAGTCAGTGGTCTTGTATACATAGGGCTTTGTGTCTCCACTCGTATGCCCATCAAACACTGCATAGGCTATACGCTTATCATGAACGCTGGCCTCTATGTGGTAGCACCAGGTATTAGCCGGTAGACCCTCAATATTGGCCACTGTGTTAGTCCAGCTTTTCCCTCCGTCCTGCGTAACTTGCACATTTCCATCATCTGTCCCTACCCATATGATGTTCTCATCTACGGGTGACTCTGCAATGGTGAAAATGGTACAGTGGTTTTCTGCTCCGGAGTTATCTGTAGAAAGCCCCCCTGACTCTGACTGGTTTTGCTTGGCGGGGTCATCAGTGGTAAGATCTGGAGAAATAATTTCCCAACTTTCTCCCATATCCTCTGACTTATGTAGGAACTGGCTTCCCATATAGAACCTGTCAGGTTGGTGTTCGCTGGTGGCCATAGGTGGGTTCCAATTAAACCTGTACTTCTCATCCCCCTTTTTAGGAAGGGGCTGGACTTCTCTGCTTTGCAGCCTTTCCATATCATAGCGCCACACGCGGTCTGCTCCCTGCATTTCAGAGTACAGGATCTTCTTAGTAGGATGAGGAAGTACCCTAAAGCCGTCCCCTACCCCTACTGAATTCCAGTCCCTGGCATTTATCCCTTCAGGGGAACTAGAGGGGCCATACCAAGAGCCATTATCCTGTAGTCCTCCATATACATTATATGGGGTTTCATTATCTACGCTAATGTGATAAAACTGTGAAAGGGGGAGGTTCTCTACTATCTCCATGGTAGTTCCTCCATCCCAACTTCTGTACATTCCCCCATCAGTGGCTACATACATACGGTCTGAGTTATTCAGATCAAAGGAGATATCATGGATATCTGCGTGCATATATCCCAGGTTTTTGAAGGTATTTCCTCCATCTCGGCTGATGGAGCCAAAAAGCCCAGCCTTAACTACTACATCCGGGTTTTTAGGATCTACTACTATCCTGGAGAAATAGAAAGGCCTTACCACTAAGCCGAAATCTCCGTTGGTGAGTTCCCAACTAGCCCCTGCATCAGTGGACTTGTACATTCCTCGTTTATCTTTCTCCTCTGTTTCCAGCACAGCGTATAGGATAGACGGATCTGAAGGAGCTACCGCCAGGGCAATTCTCCCCAGTTTCCCTTCGGGAAATCCATTGTGAATTTTCTCCCAATTCTTGCCGCCATCTACGCTTTTATAAAGCCCGCTCTTATCCCCTCCGGAACTAAAGGACCAAGCTGTTCTTCTGAACTCCCACATAGAAGCGTACAGGATGTTAGGATTTTCAGGGTCTATGATGAGATCCGTACAGCCTGTATTTTGATCTACATAGAGTACCTTCTCCCAGCTATTTCCTCCGTCAGTACTGGCATACACACCCCGCTCTTCACTATCACTCCAGAGCGCGCCTAATACTCCTACATACATGTTATTTCTGTCTGTAGGATCTATTTCTATGCTGGCAATTCTCTCGGAATTCTCAAACCCTACTTTGTTCCAGTTTACCCCTCCATCTGTAGACTTATAGAGGCCATCCCCAACAGATACACTGTTTCGCGTCCATATTTCTCCTGTTCCTACCCATAGGGTTTTATCTGGATCATGTGGGTCTACCTTCACTTTTCCGATAGACTGAACATGGTCATCAAAAATAGGCTGAAAAGAAGCACCTCCATTAGAAGACTTCCATACTCCCCCTCCCGCAGATCCTATGTAAATGATTCTGTTATCAGTTGGGTGATTTTCAACATCAATGATTCTTCCACTCATAAGAGCGGGACCTATGTGCCTGGCACGCATATCTCCGAAGAGTTCTTTTCCCTTCAGTATGATATCATCCTGCTGTGCCAGCATGGCTGTACTGGCACAACAGATAAGTATTAACAGTAATTTTTTCATATTTTCTTAGATAGGTAGGGCTTATTCTTCAGAGGAAGCAGTAGCTACTGGAAAAGCGAATGTGGTTTCATCTACTTCCGGATTAATTTCAATGGTGGTAAACTGAATAGGCTGAGAAGGACCATCCTTAATCCCTTGGGTCATAGCTTTGGGGAAGTAAAAACCGTCTATTTCCTCATATTCTCCCTGTGTAATACGCTGAATTTTACCTGCCATAGGGCCACTTTTAACTTCAGTATCCTGAGCTACCAGCACCATGTACTCTTTATCAAAATAATAGTAGGTTACGTCTTCTACTTCTTTTCCATCTATGGTTTTAGGCTCTTTAACCAGCTTGACTTTATAAGCATCAGTCCCTTCAATATTTTCTTCTCCTAATAGCTCCGCTGTATATCCTTTCTCTTTATAGTCTATGAAAGAATCTGGAAAATCATTAGCGTCCAGCTTCATGTTAGCGGTTCCTTCTGCGTCCGCTTTCTCTGCAGACATGGTCTGAAAATTAGTGCTCCATAATACTTCTCCGTCAAACACACCTTGGTAAATATCATTACCCTGAAAATTGATCTTTGAGTATTGCTTTCCACTTTTAAGGGACACAATTTCTATGGGAATCTCCATACCTCCCTGATTTACCTTAGCCTCCATTCTGATTCCTTGTAGGCTTTTCCAGTTATCTATCCCTCCTGTATTTTCCAGATAAGTATTAATAATTTCATCCACAGTCAGATCCTGGGCCTGTATGCTAAGCACGCTACTTATACAAATTGCGGCCATAATTAAAAATGCTCTTCTCATGTTGATGGGTTTAGTTAGAAATTAGTTACGTATAAAGATACATAAGAAAGTATATATGTCTATGCTGGAATCTATTTAGTAGGCCCTATCTCTGCTCAATCAAGGGATTTCATAGACAAAGTAGGTGTATACGGACGGATACCAGGTACATACCTATGGGCCAATTACCCTTTCTAAAAACAAAAATGGAGACCCATATGAGCCTCCAAATAAAAAGATTATGTAGTTATGCCTTAGTTGAAAGCGAAGGATACGCTTCCACCTGAGGTGTGCATTCTTACAGGAATTCCGCCTCCATTAATGGAGCCAGTAACATGGTTCTTTTTCATGCTTCCTTTGAAGTTGCTGATTTCATCCACATTTACTCTACCTCCATGTAAATCAAGGTCCATCCCTACTCCAGCTGGTACTCTGGCTCTGATCCCACCTCCACTGGTGGAGAGTGAGAGTTTCTTGGTTAGCCCGGTAATGTCTACGCTTATTCCGCCTCCACTAGTAGAGGCTTTCACGGATTCTGCATAGCCTGAGATACGTATAGGCCCACCGCTGGTGCTGACATCTAAGTCACCTTTATTATTCTCCAAAGTAATTCCTCCTCCTGAAGTACGACCATAAATGTTTCCTTCAGACTCTACTATAGTGATTCCACCTCCACTTGTGCTCACTCTTACACTTCCTTTTTGTCCTTCCACTTTAATCCCACCTCCGGATGTGCTAGCGTCTGTGTCTCCGGAAACATTTACTAGTTTAATCCCTCCACCACTGGTTCTCAGTGTGTGCTCTCCAGATACGTCTGCCAAGTACAATCTGCCTCCACTAGTCTTTAATTCAGTGGACATGTTGGTAGGTACGTTTACCTGGAAGTGGAAACTGACATTCTTGAATACACTTTTCCACCAATTCCCATTTGAATTTTTCCTTTTAGTATAGGCAATTACTGTATTACCTTCTTTGGAGATGTTAATTTCTACTACATCCCTAAGTTCAGACATGAAATCATCATTGGCAGATAAGACCTTGCCATTCCTTTTAACATACATATTAACCTCTACCTGATTTCCGCTGGTTCCGTTCACTTCGATTTTACCACCCGAGGTGGTCACCTTGAGTTGGCCTGCACCACTCATGGTAAAAGTTTTTCTGATAGTGGGTGTATCATCCACTGCATGAGCTTGTACGCTTACCCATAAAAAGAGAGCAAGTATACAAATGGAGTTAAGAAATATCTTTTTCATAGCTAATACCTAAAAACACTTTTAGTGGTTTACCTTAATCCAAGGACAGTAAGGCTAAAGGCAGGTTGCTTATCTTTTCCAAATACTTTTGCTAACATAGTGATTTTACTATATTGAATTTCACACTAAAAACCCAATGCTAACCTCATGAGAAACTTTTCAGTATTCTATCTTATTTCCTTTTTCATTTTCTCGCTATTTTCTTCTTCAGCTGTGGCCCAGCTGTCTGAAGAGGCGTTTACGGGAATGAAATTTAGAAGTATAGGCCCTGCCTTTTCTTCCGGAAGAATTGCCGATATAGCTATTCATCCTCAGGATGAAAACGTCTGGTATGTGGCAGTAGCCTCCGGAGGTGTCTGGAAAACCCAAAATGCAGGTACTACCTGGACTCCATTGTTTGATGAGCAGGCTGTATATTCTACGGGCTGTGTTACCATAGACCCTAATAACCCTTCCACTGTATGGGTTGGAACCGGGGAAAATGTGGGAGGAAGACATATAGGCTTCGGAGACGGTATTTACAAGAGTGAAGACGGTGGGAAAAGCTGGACCAATATGGGCCTCCCTCAGTCTGAACACATTTCTAAAATCATTATTCATCCCAACAACTCTAATAAAATATGGGTGGCCGTTCAAGGTCCCCTCTGGACCTCAGGAGGTGAAAGGGGGATCTTTATGTCCACAGATGGAGGGAAGAGCTGGTCCCAGACCCTGGGTGATGATGAATGGGTGGGAGCTACTGACTTGGCTGTAGATCCCAGAAATCCTATGGTCTTATACGCCGCTACCTGGCAAAGGCATAGAACCGTGGCCGCATACATGGGGGGAGGGCCTGGAACTGGCCTACATAAAAGCATAGATGGCGGAAAGACGTGGAAAGAGCTTACTTCCGGACTTCCCACCTCTAATATGGGGAAAATAGGACTAGCTATTTCTCCTATCAATCCTGATGTACTTTACGCTGCGATAGAGCTGGATAGACGGACTGGGGGAGTATATAAATCTACTGACAAGGGAGAAACCTGGAAGAAGCAGTCCTCAGCTGTATCTGGTGCTACAGGCCCTCATTACTACCAGGAGTTGTATGCCTCTCCTCATGCCTTTGACAGGATTTATCTGGTAGATGTGAGAATCCAGGTATCAGATGATGGAGGAAAAACCTTTAGGAGGTTAAAAGAAGAACATAAGCACTCAGATAACCATGCTATCGTATTCAAAGCTGATGATCCCGATTATCTGCTAATAGGGACTGATGGTGGGATTTACGAGAGCTTTGACTTGGCGGAGAACTGGCGATTCATTAATAACTTGCCCCTCACCCAGTATTATAAAGTAGCGGTAGATGATGCTGAGCCTTTCTATAATATTTATGGAGGTACTCAGGATGTGAATACCCATGGGGGGCCTTCCAGAACGGATAATGTGCACGGAATCAGGAATGCTGACTGGTATATCACCCTTTTCGGAGACGGCCACCAACCCGCTACAGAGCCCGGTAACCCGGATATCATGTATTCTGAGTGGCAGCAGGGTAACCTTACCCGCGTGGACAGAACTACGGGTGAGATAGTCTATATCCAACCCCAGCCTGCGGAAGGAGAACCCTATGAAAGATTTAACTGGGATGCTCCTATCCTGGTAAGTCCACATAAGCCCACCCGCTTGTACTTTGCTTCCCAACGGGTATGGAGATCTGAAGACAGAGGAGATTCCTGGACAGCTATCTCTGGAGACCTAACCAAAGACGAAGAAAGAATCACCCTACCCATCATGGGAGGTCAGCAAAGCTGGGATAATCCATGGGATATGCTAGCCATGTCTAACTATAACACCATCACTTCCCTAGCCGAATCTCCTCAACAAGAAGGAGTGGTTTATGCAGGTACAGATGACGGTCTCATTCAAGTAACAGAAGACGGAGGTAAAAACTGGCGTAAAATAGCAGTAGGAAATCTTCCCGGGGTACCTGATTTAGCCTTTGTAAATGACATCAAAGCTGATTTATATGATGCTTCTACTGCTTATGTATGCCTTGATAACCATAAGTATGGAGACTATAAGCCCTACTTCCTAAAAACTACTGATAAGGGAAAAAGCTGGACTAACATGACCAATGGCCTGCCTGAGAAGACCCTGGTGTGGCGATTTGTCCAGGACCATGTGAAAAAGGAGCTTATGTTCCTGGCAACTGAGTTTGGGATCTATTTCTCTGTCAATGCCGGGAAGGGCTGGACCAAACTGACTGGTGGAGTACCCACTATTCCTTTTAGAGACTTAGCTATACAAAAGCGAGAGAATGATCTGGTAGGGGCTTCTTTTGGGAGAAGTTTTTATGTGCTAGATGATTACGCTCCCCTGCGTGAAGTAAGTCAGGAACAAATGGAGGAAGAGGCTACCCTATTCTCCGTGAGAAAGGCCTGGTGGTATATGCCTAGAGGGGTGCTAAGTTTTAATAACTCAAGAGGAAATCAAGGAGCTTCCCATTATGTGGCCCCTAATCCACCCTTTGGGGCAGTATTTACCTATTACTTGAAAGATGGCTTATCTACAGCTAAGGCTGATAGAAAGAAGGCAGAGAAAGTGCTAGCCAAGGACGGAAAGGAAATCAGCTTTCCTGGATGGGATGAGGTAGAAGCGGAGAGAAATGCAACCGCCTCCAAGATCTGGTTTACAGTGAAGGATGCTGGAGGGAACCTGGTCCGTAAGTTGACTGGCCCTACAGCTAAGGGAGTCCATAGAATCTCTTGGGACCTAAAGTATCCTGCATCTGAATTTATAGGATCTGGTGATACCACCTCCCTAAACAGGGCTTCAGCTATGATGGCTGCTCCAGGTACTTACACAGTGAGTATGAGTAAGGAAGTAAATGGGGTAGTCACTACTCTATCCGAGCCCGTTGAATTTGAGGTAGTTCCGTTAAGGAAAGGAGCCCTGGAAGGTGCTAGTCCGGAACATACTGCTGCCTTCTGGCGTGAACTGGAATCAGCTAGTAAAGATGCTTCCATAGTTAGGTCTCAGCTAAGCAGCCAGATGAAGAAACTCTCCACGCTTAGGACTTCCCTTGAGAGATCATTGATCAGCCCTGGGGAGATGAACACACGCTTGCATGAACTCTCGGCAGCCTACCAGGATCTTCGCAGACAGTTATATGGCTATAGATCTAAATCCCAGGTAGGTCAGAAGAATGATCCTACCGTTAACAGCCGACTGGGGATGGTCTTTAATGCGGTAGGAAATTCTACCTACGGGCCTACGCCTGCTGCTAAAACCTCTCTGGAAATCGTACAGAAGGAGCTAGGTGTCATGAAGAAAAGCTTAGATGCGCTATCTGATAAAATGGCCAACCTAACAGAGGAAATGGCAGAGGCAGGTGCTCCTGCTTTTGAATAGGAATATGTACCGCTAAAGGCGTATCAGGGCTACACACATCCATTTGTGTAGCCCTGAACATTTTAATCTTATGAGAATAAACTGATTGTCTATTCTTGCTTTAGTCTGTCTTAACCTTCTCCGTCAATAAATACTTCTCCAAAAACTCCCTAAGGACATCTAGTTTGATGGGTTTAGTGATAAAATCTTGCATTCCTGCTGCTATACATTGGTCTCTATCATCTTTAGAGGCATTCGCAGTCATAGCTAGAATGATAGGCTGAGCGGGTAAATCCATCTTTCTGATTTCTTTGGCTGCTGTTACGCCATCCATTTCTGGCATCTGCATATCCATTAATACCAGCTCAAAGTTTCTTATTTCCATGAACTTAAGTGCTTCCAGACCATTATTAGCTACTTCTGTATTCGCATTGAATTTACCTAACATTTTAAGCGCTACTCGTTGGTTTACCTTATTATCTTCCACCAGTAGGATATAATAGGGAGATAGGTCCAGGCTTTGTACTGTTTGTATCTTGGGCCTAAATTCTTTGCGTAGAGTAGGAGAAGAATTTCCTAGCTGTTGGTGTAGGGTACGAAATAAATCTTTTTTCCTGGCCGGTTTCTGGAGAATACTGTTGAATAGCTGTTTTTCCTTTTCTTTCTGAGTGATATTACCTGAACTAAGAAGGGTAAGTGGAAGGGTTTTTGCCTTTTGCTTTTTACGTATTTCTCTGGCTACCTCTACCCCATCCATTTCCGGCATATGCATGTCCAATATAGCTAAGTCCGGCAGGGGTTCCTCCATAATTGCTTGTAAAAACTTCCCTCCGGTCAGGAAGGTTTTGACCACTAAACCTTCAGAACTAAGCTGTCTTTCCAAAATGAACAGGTTAGTTTGATTATCATCTAATATCCATACCTTTTTCCCGTGTAGATCATGAGAAAGAGATAAGGAGTTGGTCAGTTTTTTCTCACTTATTTCAGCCTCAATGATGAAGTGAAAGGTAGA
The DNA here is from genome assembly GCA_039026975.1 of Bacteroidota bacterium. GTDB lineage: Bacteria > Bacteroidota > Bacteroidia > J057 > J057 > JBCBKZ01. Next base: position 13,961 of record JBCCLI010000128.1, read on the forward strand.
TCCTTTCCCCAATTCACTTTCCACCCAAACTTTTCCTCCATGTAGTTCTACCAGTTTCTTAGAGATAGCTAATCCAAGTCCTGTTCCCCCATACTTGCGTGTAGTGGATGCATCTACCTGTGAGAAGGATTTGAAGAGTTTAGCCAGTTTTTCCTCCGGTATACCTATGCCTGTGTCTGATACGGAGAACTGTAGCCATGTCTGGGTATTTTGCCTCCTTACCTCTTTTACTTTGACCAGGATTTCTCCTTTTGCCGTAAATTTAATGGCGTTGCCTACAAGGTTGACCAGAACCTGGCGTATACGCGTAATGTCTGCCTTGATAGCTACCGGCATATTTTCATCAGACATATACAATAACTCCAGCCCTTTTTTGAAAGCCTTATTTGAGAGTAAGTCCAGTGTTTCTTCTATAGGCTCAATTACATCAAAAGAGACTTTCTCAAGCTCCAGGTGACCAGACTCTATTTTGGAATAGTCCAAAATATCATTAATGACAGATAGTAGGGATTCTCCACCTGTTCTAATGGTAGTTAAAAATTGGTGTTGCTCCTCATTCAGGTTGGTTTCAGCCAATAAACTGGTCATTCCTATAATGGCATTTAGAGGCGTTCTGATTTCATGACTCATGGTAGACAGAAATTCCGACTTGGCAACTGAAGAGGCGAGCGCCTGTTCTTTAGTCCGAATTAATTCAAACTCAGCTTCCTTGCGAGAAGATACATCTCTCAGGATAGATACCCAATGCGTAAACCATCCTGTCTCATCTGCAATGGGGGTAATGATGAAATTGGCCCAGAACTCTGTTCCATCCTTTTTGTAGTTGATAATCTCTATTTCTACTGATTCCCAATTTTCCAGGGCCTTCTTAAGCTTGTCTAATTCCTCTCTGTCTGAGTTAGGTCCTTGTAATAGCCTTGGCGTTTTTCCTACTATTTCTTCAGCCTCATAGCCTGTCAACTTACAAAAAGCAGGGTTTACATAAATAATTTCAGGCCCATTACTTTCTAGTTCTATAGGCTCAGCTCTGGTAATCAGAACAGCATCTTTTGCATGCTTGACCACGGATTCTAATAAATTGATCTGGCCCTTATCTCTGACCTTATCTGTGATGTCATAATTAACGCCTGTTACCCTAACAGGCTTACCGCTTGCATCATGAGAAACATGCCCCTTACCAGCTAAATACCTAATGGAGTCATCAGAGTGAATAATTCTAAACTCCACATCGAATTCTTTCTTTCCCTGCAAGGCTAGGTTTAGCTCCTCATTAGCTTTAGCAAAGTCCTCTGGGTGAACCCTTTTAGACCATGCCTCAAAAGCTCCCTCAAAATCTTCAGAATCTACATCATACAACTCATACATTTTAGGGTCCCATATCAATACATTATTGACAGGGTCAAAATCCCATATTCCAAGGCCTGCGGACTTCTGGGCCAGTTTAAACCGTTGGTTCAAGCCGTGTAATTCGCTTTCCCTTACTTTTTCTTCCGTTATGTCTTGAAATAGCCCTACAAGCCGTACCACTTTTCCGTTTTCTATTTTAGGACTTCCAGA
>JBCCLI010000129.1:0-15501 GCA_039026975.1 Bacteroidota bacterium
AAGGAGTACGGTGAGCAGTCATCCAGATTGAGGACTGTGCAAAAAGATCTTAGAAAGCAAGGCCGCGAGCTCACTAAGACAATAGAAAACAGTGTAAAGGCTACCAGATCCGCAGAGGGAAGTAACAACAGGCTGCGTGCTATTCTTTCTGAGGTTACCAGGGAGTATAACCAGCTTTCCAGGGAGCAGAAGTTCAACACTGAGGAAGGCAGGGAGCAAGCTAGGGTAATACGTGAAATCTCTGATGAGCTAAAGCGCACAGAGAAAGCGCTAGGCGATAACCGTAGAAATGTAGGTAACTACACTGATGCACTCTCAGGTATGAAGGGGGGCTTCATGGATGTAGTGGGATCTATATTAGGCCCAGCTGGTGCGCTACTAGCGGTATCCTCCTTAGCAGATGTTACTTCCAGATCTATAGAGGCGGTATCAGAAATCAATAAGGAGTACAGGGAGTATAACGGACTTGTTCAGCAGCTATCAGGCTTGATAGGTGGACAAAGAGACGGGCTAACAGCTCAGATAGTCTCACTATCAGAAGTATTTAACAAGGATTTTAGGGAGGTATTGATAGCTGCAAATGCTGTTAGCAAGGAGTTTGGGATTACCTTGTCTGATGCTTTAGAGGAGATACGGCTAGGGTTCTTGGCCGGAAATGATGTTAATGGGGAGTACTTGGACATCCTCAGTGAGTATCCGGCTCAGATAGCCCAAACGGGCCTTTCCTTCCAAGAGCTAAACCGCATTACGAATGTGGCTACTAGTAATGGAATATTCTCTGATAAGGGCATAGATACCCTTAAGGAAGCTCTTATTAGGATACGTGAATTTACTCCTGCTACCGCAAAAGCTTTTGATGCTATAGGGATCAGTAGCGAAGCGATAGAGTCAGGTTTACGTGAGGGAACATTAGAAATATCTGAAGTAATCAGACAGGTTAGTGGGCGTCTTTCAGAGCTCCCCCCTCAGAGTAAGGAGGTAGGTCAGGCACTAGCAGACATATTCGGAGGCCCTGGTGAAGATGCTGGACTTAGGTTTATCACTCTTTTGAAAGATGTTGAGGGAAGTCTTGATGATGTAATAGATAAAAGTAGCTCCCTTACCCAGGCGCAGATAAGTCAGCTAAATAGTACAGACGATTTGGCTGAGGCTAAGGCAAAGCTATCTGGGACGTTAGATAGCTTTGGGATTAGCACAGTAAGTATAGGCAATAAGATACAGGAGTTCCTGGTAGTTACGCTGGATGAGCTATTGAAATCCCTAAAAATACTAGGCATCACCTTTGAATCTTTAGGCCCGGCGTTCGTGGGCTTAGTAGATAATCTCATTGCTAGATTTGATATACTAAAGACTAATTTCCTTACCAATATCCAAGAGATAAGGAAAGCCTTTTTTAATGTTCTCGGTGATGATGAGGCGGTGGAAAGTATCTCCAGGAGCCTTGAAAATCTAGCGAATGAAAGGAGTCTAGCAAGGGCCAGGGAGGCAGGTACAGGCTTTGGTAAGGCTTTTAGTGAGGCTTTCCTGAGTGCTGAGGCCGAGTTTCTATCGCAAAGCAATAGCGGAAGTAGTGCAGGTATTACTACTCAGATAACTTCAGATAACACAGTAGGTAATACAACTTCAAATAGCGGTGTATCTACAAATAGCGGTGGCAGTGAAGCTGGTAGCTCAGCTGCAGAGGAGGATATTATTATTCCAGGCTTGCCGCCTCTTTCAGCTATACAGGACAGGGCTAACAAAGAGGTAGAGATACAGCAGATTAAGTTTGACAGAATCAATGAGATAGCCGATGAGGCGAATAAGAAGGGCATATCTGCTCGCAAACAGAGCCAGCAGGCATTAGAGCAGATTATTAATGAGGAGATAGCAGCAGAGCAGAGGAAGCTGAATACTTTTCAAGCTTTAAGTGCTTTAGGAATCCAAATTGCCGGAGAGCAAAGTCTTATTGGAAAGCTGCTCGGAATAAGTAGCGCGATAACGAATACCTATGTAGCTGCCAATGCAGGTCTTGCTACTCCCCCATCCCCAAACTTCGCCGCTATGATAGCAGCAATTAGTGCAGGTCTTGCCAATGTTGCGAATATCCGCAAAGTGCCTATACCAGGCGTTAGTGCAGCCTCTAGCACAGCTTCTGTAGGTCAATCAGGCATAACAGGACAAGGAACATCAATAGGCCTTAGCCAGCCTTCACTAGGTGCAAGGGGCAACTCTATAGGACTAAGCTTACCCCCTGCGCCTGGAATAGCGAGTGGAGGAGCAAGCGGTGGGGCTAGCTCAGTTATCGCTAGTAGCCAAAGCCAGGAAACCCAGGCTATAAATTCGCTTGCTCAGCAGGTTCAGAATATAAGTATTCAATTAGATGTCAGTGAAGTGAATAAGGTTCAAAACAGAATCGAGGTTAAAGAAAGAATTTCAAGATTTGGATAAGTAAATAATTAATAATCAACATTTTAACATCGAGGATATGGCAAAGGAGAAAGTTTATGTATTAGAGGTAAATGAGGAGAAATACAGCGTAGCTGAAGAGAGGCTTTTAAAAGCTGCTAGCATCTTGACGGATAGATATGCCCAATGGCTGGGTTTACAGCTTCCTAAGTTGGAAACTATTCAAGAGGTATTTGTGGAAACGGTGAATAAGGAGGCGAATCTAATAGAGGATAATATTCGGAATATTTGTGCTTGCAAATTGGAGGTGCCTAAAGGAATTAATAAAACCTTGTACGCCAGTTTAGTAGATCTGCCTGAGGGAACTAGTGAATTCATTGCGGATCAGGCAAGAGTTAAGGTCTTGCTTAATAACTTAATAAAGGGTAACGGTATAACTAATTTCTTGTCAGTAAAAGGCGATAAGGTCGTACTAGATGCAGCTGGGAAGAAGAGGCTTAAGGATAAGCATAGTGTTACTACTACCAAAAAAGTAGATGTAGAGTGCTACAATGATATTACTCATATAGTCGATCTCATTAATAAGTTCAGAGAGAAATACGGTAGCTCTGCGTTTAAGAACGTAACAAACGTCGCCTGGAATACTGATGAATATTCTACTACCGCTTTCAAAGTAGTAACTAGAGATCACAAATTTTAATATGACAGAAGTATCTAAGTCATACAGAAACGAGAAGGGCCAGTTTGTAAAGGGGAACCCTGGCCGTAAGTCTGATCTAGCTATGCAAGCTAGGGACGCAAGAAAGGTTCTTATGAACGTAGCGGAGAAAGAAGGTATCTCTTTCCGTTCAGCTCTGAAGAGGCTTTACAAGGAAGCTACTGAGGGAAAGGAACTCAACCTTGAAAAAATCAGGCTATATATGGATAACTACAGGTGGGTACATGATAAGGCTTTCGGCAAGGCTGCTAGTCAGGTACAGTTAGATGTAAATACCCAAGGAGAGGCTGACAGCATTAAGATATTACCCATAGAAGTAGTGAAGAATATTGAGGTAGAGGAAGTAAAAGCTGATGAATCCACAGTTTAGCCCATTTGAAGTATACGTTCCTTTCTTGCAGTCTGATAAGAGATACGTCAGACTCCAAGGAGGCTACGGTTCAGGGAAGAGTTATCACGCTGCTATGAAGCTGGTAATAACTGCTTTAACGGAACCAGGCCACAGGATTTACGCATTCAGAAAGGTAGCCAGAACGCTGAGGGATAGCGTGTTCACCACAATAAAAGAGGTAATAGCAAACACGCCAGGCTTGGAGGATGCCTTTAAGGTCAATAACTCAGAATACAGATTTACCTGTACCCGTACGGGCAGCGAAATAAACTGCATGGGTCTGGATGATCCTGAAAAGCTGAAATCTTTCAACGCTTCATTGATCTGGCTGGAAGAACCTGTGCCTGAAATGACCTTAGCAGATTTCACGCAGCTTCAAAAGCGTTTGCGCATGCCCGGTGTGCTCAATCAGATGATTCTTACCTATAACCCTAAATCAAAGAAGTCATTTGTTTACAAGGAATTTGAAGAAGGAAGCAGGTATTCAGATCAGGAGTTTAAGCTGATAACTACAGCTAAGGATAACCCCTTCATGCCTACTGATTATATCCGTAGTCTTGAAGGTGAGACTGATAAAGTAGAGTACCAGGTAGGTACATTAGGCCAGTGGGCAGAAGATACAGAGCTACTTATCTTCCCTGAATTTGAGATCATTGACGAGTTACCAGAAGGTAAAGAGTCCTACCCCATCGGGATAGACTTCGGAATTAATGACCCTATGACTGTTATCCGTACCTGCTACGATAGAGAGAACATTTACATAGATCAGCTCCTTTATCAGTCGGGTATTACCTCTCCGGAGCTTGTTCGTATGCTGCCCAGCTTAGGCGTACTAAAGTCTGATATTATCAGGATAGACTCAGCAGCAAAAGACCTAGTAGAACAAGTCAAAGATGCTGACTATCACAGGGCTAAAGGAGCCAAGAAAGGCCCAGGCTCAGTATTAAATGGGATTAGTAAGATGAAAGATAAGAAGCTGCATATTACCAGGAAATCCCTAGAGACTATTTCAGAGTTTGAGTTTTACAGGTGGAAAACCGACCGAGAAGGCGTAAAGCAGGATATTCCGGTTGATAAGGACAACCATGGTATTGATGCGGCTAGGTATAGCCTCTCTGAGTTTATAGAAAAGAGAAGTGCTAAGTTTGAGGCTCCCAGGCTCGTAAAAAGAAAGACCTCTATAGGCAGGAGTAGAATGGGCTACGCTACTCAGAGGAAAAGGAAATGAATATTTTAATCTGTAATATTTCTCTTTTGGGGGGCCAGCTTTTGTTGGCTCCTTTTTTCTTATCCTCTACCCTGGATCTCATATCACCACTATATGCCCTAATGAGGTTTATAATAGTGCAGATCGGCATTGTTATATAAAAGAATAATCTTGCTATAAGCTCCATAGTTTTTCTTTTTGTCTGAATGTCTGTATTTGGCTTCTTTTCAAAAAGGACATCGAATTTTCAGCCTTGAAAATAGCTGTCCCCTACCCTATTGATTACAAAGCTCATAAATCTCCCAGAACTACATTTTAAGTGCTTGCTTATTGAGATATTATTCTTACTTTGCTTATGCATTTTACATAGGCATAAATGAAAGAGTATTCAATCCTGGAGGCAGCAGCCAAGTTTTTTAAATCACCTGATACAATCAGAAGATGGATTAAAGACGGGATGCCAGCCAGACAGAGCGAATCAGGAAAGTATTACATTAGACATTCTGACTTGGTAGCATATCGAGATAGAAAAAGAACCAGAAAATAGTTTCCTGTAGATAAAGAAACACCCCGGTACTAGTGTTCGCACCACTTTCCCAGGGCTTCAACTCACGCAGAGTATCGGCTGTAAGGTACTAAGAAGCGTGATAAGATTACAGCGTATTGATTAACAGTGATTTATAACAATTTCACGCAGTAGTATTATGAAATCTATTCAAGATGCAGTAGCATCCCTTTCCGGTAGTCAGGACATTGACATGAACAGTAACCCAAGGGGATTACTAGGGTGTTCTGACAATTATGGAGTGTTCTATGTATTAGCTCTATTCGGCTGCTTGGCCGTGCTAACTGGAGCAGAGATATTTTCCCTTCACTTTGCGGTATTTACAGAATCAGCTTTCGGTGAAAGTATGAGCTGGGGTTTCTCTGGATTTACCTCGCTTTTTATTCAGCTTACTTCCTTTGCATGCTTTGTGGGTGCCTTGAAAATGAAAAGGGAAGGCAAAAACAATGCTCTCCCTGCCCTACTCTTTGGCATGGCTCTTATCGTAGGCTATGAATCTCTTTGGATTATTCCCCATGTTCCGGAAGGGCTTTCCAGTATCGGAAACCTAACTGAAGGAGGTAAGCTGTTTATGATGGGCGTATTATACTTTGCCCTGGTCATGCTCTGCTTTTTTGAGATCAAGCTATTTCTACAGACAAAGGTGGATCAGAGTAGCAAGATGAACCCCTATGAAATGACCGTCTACAAAAAAGTGGTAGATAATATGGTAGCTCAGAAAGGGTACCAAGGCTTACCAGAAATGATGGCAGCTAGTATTACAGGAACGCATCTAGCAACTCCTTCAGGTGATATACTGAGTAATCCAAAGCTAAGTACAGATAAACGGAAAAACGGCAATCTTAAGCCAGTAAAAGAGGGAAACTAATAGAGGGGGGTAGAGCTCCCCTACTTTCTTCTAACTCCCTGATACCACGGATAAGTGAGGGAGGTAAAGGCCGTATTTCTCCTGAAGAAAAGCAACTACTTAGGCTGTACAAAGACATACAGAGATCCCTACCTGGAAAGAGGGTGAGTAAGTCCAAACTTCAGCGAGAATCTGGCTACCATTATTCAACAGTTAAAAGATTTTACATCAAATATCAGTTAAAATGAGTTTTCAAATAAATGAAGTCTATAAAACCCTAGAGAAGGAGTACAAGGAAATCAGAATGCTCTTTGCAGACATAAAACTGTCACAGCAGCTAAATGATCCTGAAATGCTCCCATTTTTTGCCAAGAAGCTGAAAGCCAGTAGTAGCCAATTTTATGCTCAATGCTGCTTTCACTTAGATGATTACATAAAAGAAAATGCAGAGGAGATTGAATATATTGATAATCAAATGAAAATTGAACCAGAAGAATAACAGTATATCACTATGAAAGAGCAAGACGACTCATGGATCATTCCGCTATGGCTAAATCAGAGTACGGCCATGAAGTATGTAGGCATAACAAATGTACACAACTTCATGGAGTTCATACAGAGAGCTAAAATTTGCCCTTCAAAAATTGGGAAGAGGTGGTACTACAGCCGGAAGGAACTAGAAACGATGCATGAGCGGATAGAAGAAGAAAGAACCAGGAAATACGGAAAGTATTAATATTCCTTAACTCCCTAACATACTGCCCCTGCTATTTAGTGGGGGCTTTTTGATTGTATTAACCTTCTTTAAAAATAATATAGGTTAAAATCATATTCTTAATAAACAAAGACTATTACTAATAATCGCCTTTATCCGTAAAAGGGCAGGGGCTTTCTGATTTTAGATCTTATAATCCAATTTACTATCTCAACACATTGAATATCAATATATTGAATACTTTTTCAATTTAATTTAATTTTTTTAAAAGGGAAGCTACAACAGGATATGCTCCTGTAAGGAGTGCAAGTGTTGCTATTATCGTGTTGTAGAGGTCCATGTTTTGGGCAGAAGCTTAAGTGGAATACTAGGTTCTTAACATTCTCTTAACAATTTCCTTAAGTCCTCTTTATTTTTACGGAAAGAGTTTTTTTTTACTAAAGAAACTACTGTAGGATATGCTCCAAAAAAGAGTGACCAAAAAGCAATGACGATATTTAGGAGCTCAAGGTCCATAGTAGTACGTGACGGTGAAATACTACCTAAGGTTACCCTGCACTTGATAAACCTATAGCTAAACTTGACGAAAAAGAGCGCAACGTATGCGTAGAGACCGCAAAGGCCGTCTTGGATATTACGATTATCGTAGTAATTACAGAAATCGGGCTAATTCGGACTATCTGAGAGTGAGAATTTTCGAATTGCTACTATAAACGTAAATTATTTTGCCCATAAAGTGGGTTTAATCCTTCATAAGTAGTATATTTACGTTTATACGGTAATAATTTACGTTATGAAGAAAGCTAAGACACCTGCCTATCCGCTCTCCTGGGAAGACTCAAACAGACTCATAGCAGGACTTTTCAAAGATGGGAAGTACAGGCATAGTGCATACGTGCGACTGGCTGTAGACTTTGGGTTCAGGTATGTAGATACATCTAAGCTGACCTGGGGGGATGTCCTCAGAAATAGAGTAGGGGTTCTTCATATCACTGAGCAGAAAACAGGCAAACCAGCTACCAGGACTATCTATGATAACACTAAGAGCCACATTCTAAGCTGCTGGGAAGCCTTAGAGCATCCTGAATATGATGAGCCTATCATGTTATCTCAGAAGCCGGGAAGGGACGGGAAAAAGCGTGTAGCCACTGTTCAGAACCTGAATCAGATCATGAAGCGTAAAGAAACCGGATGGATAGCACAGTATGATTTAACAATACATCCTCAAAACTTCAGCACCCATAGCTTCAGAAAGACATTCGGTATGAAGGCATACGAAAAGGGAGGGGTGGTATTAGCTAAAAAAGTGCTAAATCATGAAAGCTTAGAAGTAACCAATAGGTACCTGCTACTAGATGAAAGGGACGTTCTGGCATTTAATCCATATGAGTAGATAGAGAGGCTTAGAGGCCATAAGAGGGGAAAGGATATGAAGGGGAAGGAATTAACAGCTAACGAGCTGACAAAGGCTGTATTAAAGAGACTCAACGCGCAACCGGGGGTAATGGTCTGGAGGCAGAACAACCATACAACCAGGGGCCGGAGTTTCAGAGGTAGAAGAGGGATAGGGGATATTCTCGGTATAGTCCGGCCGGGTGTATTTCTCTCTATAGAGATAAAAGTGGGAAGGGATAAACTTAGCCAAGCTCAAAAAGAGTTTATACAGGACGTAACAGGCTTGGGAGGTATTGCCGGGGTAGTGGGGAGCCTAGAGGAATTAGAGGTATTTTATGATGCTCAGATCGGGCCGTTAATACTCAAAAATAGGGGCTAATTCCTTAACTCGCTGTTATTCAACTACTTGCACTTTTTTAGAAAACCTTATCTCTTTTTATATATAAGTAATGAAAAATCGCAAAACACTGATAATCAATTAGTTAATTTTTCACTATTACTAGCATGTCAAAGCAAAGTATCAGTATTGAAGGGAAAGAAATAGCTATTATCCAGGTAAATGGTGAGGACTACATAAGCCTTACTGATATGGTTAAGCCTCATAAGAGGCCAGATGAAGTTATCAGGAACTGGCTAAGAACACGTTCCACCCTAAATTTCATAGGGACGTGGGAGAAGCTATATAACAGTTCTTTTAAACCCGTCGAATTTGACGGGTTAATGAGGTACGCGGGAGATGCATCTTTCACTATGTCTGTGAAAGAGTGGGGAGAAGTAACAGGAGGAATAGGGATATATTCAAAGAGGGGTAGAAATGGAGGAACATACGCTCACAAGGATATAGCATTTAAATTTGGAGCATCTATTAGTGCTCTTTTTGAGCTACTGTTAATCAAAGATTACCAAAGACTTAAAGAGCAGGAAAGTTCAGGCTGGAGCTACCAGCGGTTCCTTACTAAGGTTAACTACAGACTTCACACTGATACTATCAGAGACGTGATTCTGCCAGCTCTCCAGACACCTAAAAACAAAGAGTGGTTAGTGTATGCTGATGAGGCAGACCTACTCAACATGGCAGTATTTGGCCTTACTGCCAAAGAATGGAGAGAGCAAAACCCTGAGCTGGCCAGGAAGGGGAATATAAGGGATTTCGCTGATATAGTTTCCCTCAATGTTTTGGCTAACGTAGAAGCCATGAATGCATTCTACATAGAAAAGGGCGTAGCCAAAGAGAAACGCTTTGCTTTGCTCAAAGAGGCATCTATTAAGCAATATGAGAGACTTATAGCGCGGAGTAACGATAAGAGGATAGAGTAAACCTTTTAATAGGCTTAGTAGGTTTAAATATCTAAATGTAAAAACGTATAGATATATTTACTCTTCTTCTTTTTCTACATATTTCAGGATAGCAGCATTAACGAATTGATTGTACGTCTTATGCTCACTTTCAATAAGTGCCGAGTACATTTTCTTGAAGGTTTCGAAGGGTATCTTTAGAGAAAGCTTTTTTATTTCATCTTCACCGAGTTCTGGGAAATCTGCTGGCCTTCCTCCTTTTTTCTCTTCCTTATTATCCGGATACTCTACGTTTCTATCTCTATTTCTCTTCCTTCTTTGTCCAAATTTATTATCCGACATAGCGTAGTAGGTTTTGTATTTCGATAGCGATTCCTTTTATCTCTTCCTTTGCTTTTTGATTGGCACTGCTGAGTATTCCCTTTTCATAGGGCAAGCTATGAGAGTAGTCAACGCGGTACTTCATTTCAGTGGCTAATACAGGATGGCCATACTCGTTAATGCTTTTTCTGAGATCATCTACAATACTGGAAGAGTGGTACCCCTGGGTTATGACAATCGCGGCTCTTAGGTCTTTCTTATCCTCTTGTATTTCTTCTATGATGTCTAGGGTATGCTGAAGCGCGTTAACGTCAAACTGTGATGCTTTGCAGGGTATTAGTGCCAGATCAGTATTGTTAAGCATATCCCGCGTTTCATTCGTTTCCATGCGTGGAGCCGAGTCTACTACTAGTAAATCTACCTCATTAAACTTTTTTATATCGCTCCACTTTTTAAAGTCGTCTCTGGTGATAAGAGGAAACTCTTCTCTTCCTTCAGTGAGTTCTAGTAGGCTTCCTTGCCTATCGGCATCTATAATGCCTATGTTTCGCCCTTCCTGCTGAAGGTAGTAGAATAGGTTGAGGCATAGAGTAGATTTGGAGGTTCCCCCTTTCAGGGAGGTTATTGTTACAACTTTAAGCATAGCTAGGATTAAGATTGCCTATAAATTAACAGGTAAATTAAGTGGGTTTATAGGTTTATTATTTTTATAGGTTTAAATATTTTTACGTTTATACTCCTAAATATTAATATGTTGTAATTCCTATACTATCTGTTGAAGATATACTACTTTTGTAAACATCTGTATTTCAAGACTTTATTCAGAATTTACCTATATTTGTAGCAGCCTAACGGGAAAAAAATTAGGTTAATAGTTTGTCAGGACATAGCAAAGAGGGGTATGAGGTAGGTGTAAATATCATTAATTATAGCTCATTTTGAGTATATATTAGTTTTTCTTAACACATGCTTCATATCCTTTTTTATGCTGAACCGTTACTAATTTGTATATTTATGTGTTCTCCTGAGGGGCTGATCTGTGCCGTTTGATACTGAACATATTTTCGAAAAAATATAAATACCGACCGCCGCCAAACTGGTCGGTATTTTTTATGCCTGCATTTATTCATATCTCAAAAGTTGATAACCACTTTTTCCCAGGTACTCATTAAAAAGAAATTTCCCGAAAACATTCGTACCTTGTGTATGTATTGGCGGTTAACCCTGATTTGGGATTAGCTGAAAAAAGAACTCTGGCGGGTTCTCCGGTATTCGAAAATATGAATAGTAACTGCCATGAATGGCGTGAAAGCAGGGGAACCAGTACCTATACAGGTACAGACCCACCAAAAAAGAATCCTAGAGCTAGAGAAGTGTTACAGTGATGCACGCGCCATCTGGATTGATAGCGAGGCTCGTAACTCCCCAGACTACAGAATTTGGGAGGACATCCTTTTCTCCAGCGAATTAATTTTTAATGAGTACATAAAGCTTAATAACTGGCTTAGAGAAAACCCCTTTGAGCCAGTGGACGTGTACCATGTCTACATAGAGACAGTTAATAATTATATTCCTCTACTTATCGAAATAGTGATTCATGCGACCAGGGCAGTTAATTACTACAGAAGGGAGGGTAAGCTATGAGGGGATTAAGAGGGAAAGCAATGTCTTTTCATGCCATGGGGTTTAATGTTGTTCCTGTGGCAGGTAAAGAGCCAGGTGTAGCAACCTGGAAGAACCTAATGAGGAGAACCCAGAAAGCCGGGGAGGTTCCTTTACTGGATTTCGAGTGGAACTACAAGCGAGATAAGAAAATCACAGGCTTAGGGGCTATAACAGGCCATAACGACCTGGTTTGTATAGATTTCGATACGGTAAAGGATTTTGCAATACTTACTCATTTCCTCAATCTCTTGGGCCTACCAGAGGATTACGAATGGGTGGTACTATCCGGCTCAGGTAAGGGCTTTCATATATGGCTTAACTGCAAGGGAAACCCGTTTTCTCATCTTCCTGGAGATTCAAAGGTATATACTTTCAATGCTGATGATAAAGGGGTATTTGATCATTTAGAGTATAGAAGGAAGCAGCATACAGTATTACCTTTCTCTATTCATCCTCAAACAGGGAAACCTTATACTTTTAAGAATGTAGAGCTATTCCCAAAGTATAGCCCTACTTATGTAGACCCTGAAAGGGTGCTGGAATCTATCCTAGAGATAGCCCAACCCAGGCATAAGAAAGAAAAAGAGTATAAGCCTACTATTTCCCGGAATGTGTCAGATAAAGACACCCCTTTCGATATTTACAATGAGACGGGAAGAGATCACTTTGTAAGCCAGTTACGGGCGTGTGGGTGGAAGGTCTGGACACAGGGGAAGAAGATTTTCTTCAAGCATCCTGAAGCGTCCGGGGATGATTCAGGAAACATATTAGGAAATAGGGTTCAGGTGTGGTCTGAAACTTCCTGCATTCCTCCAGGGAATTACCCTTTAACTAATGCACTGGCTCATCTTCTTTTTGGGGGTAGCCTTTCAGCTACTTCGAAGTACCTGAGAGAACAGGGGTTCACTAAAACGGTTAACTTTTCCCAGGAAGAACCCACAAACAACAAGCGAGATAAAAAAGATCCTTTCCATTTTCCGGTAGAATATCAGGAGATCCCGTTCAAAGGAAAGATAGCTGAAGATGAGGCAGTATTTACCCGTCTGGAAAGCATCATTCTGAGCAATGAGAAGTTAAGTATTCGAGCTAATACAGGCAGCGGTAAAACATATGCTCTACTCCAGCTCGCTAAGAATCACGCTACAGTAAATAATAAGTGGATATTCGCTTTTCCCACCCAGGCACTAGCTGAGCAGGTAGCTACCGGTCATGGAGAAAAGGCAATTATGCAGGGTACAGACAGTTCTGATATTTCACACGCTGAGTATTCATCTATTATTTATTGTACCTACGACTCACTGCATAAATTAGATGTACTCATACCAGGCTCAACACTGATTTTTGATGAATCGCACCATCTGGTAAATGACGCTTCCAGGGGCTTTAAGTTTAAGCAGGTGAATCAAGCATTCGAGCTATCAGGATTAGCGAATCATACAGTTTTACTCTCCGGTACACCTTGCGAGTACTTCCAGAGGTTAGGCTTCCATCATATCTACCTTATAGAAGATTCTCCCAAGCTATTAGAGGTAGAACCAGTCTATTATGATGAGAAATCATATGCAGCTGTTACAGAGGCTTTACTGAAGGATAATACCGAGGGTGTAAAGGTGGTTTTTTTCAACTCAAAGAGGAAGCTGAGAAGCATAAGGCGGTATTTGATTAAGCAGAGGAAGGCTACTAGTAAGGAGATAGCCCTACTTATATCTGACGAAAAGGAAAATTCAGAAACCTACAAATCTATCGTTCATTCTCAGAGGATCCCTGAAGGGATTAAGTACGTACTGAGTACTAAGCTGATAGCGGACGGGGTAAATATCAACAATGAAAATATAGGTAGTGTCTATCTGGTAGATATTATTAATGAAGAGGATTTTGTACAGTTTCCGGCACGCTTTAGGAACTGGAAGAACAGAAAGGTCTATTCTTTCCGTAAGCAGCCGACAGAAGCCAAGGAGCCGAAAATTGAGAATGTAAATGCTTTCTTGAATAGCCTGAAAAATGCTGCCCAGGCTCAGAAATATATTATTTCACAGCTTGACCACGAGAGCTGTAAATCTACGGTAAGAAGTAGCTATTCATTAGACGGTATTCTAAACTCACTTTATTATTCAGAGACAGAAAAGAGGTATGAAATTTCTGATTTACACCTATTTCATGTAGCTACTAGAGAGCGAGATAATACTACCTCTGCAGAGCTATTCTATGATAGAATTTCATCTAAATACTCATATGTAAAAGTCATGGTAAAATCCGTAGCTACCAGCGAGGACCAGGAGAAGATAGTACAGGTTTTTGAAGATGATAAGGAACATATAGCGAGCCTTCATGAAAAGATGTACGAGGAAGTTTTGAAAGACCCGGAAACTGTCTCACATGCCGTATATGATTACTCTCAGGACTTCAAGTTAAAGAAGAGGCTTGGTAATATACTGGCAGATCCTAAAGCGGTAAACTTGGAGGCTGAAGCATGGAAGGCAGAAAACCCGGAATTACTCACTGAAGGGATTAAGAAGCCATTACTAAACTTCCTCACGCTCTTAGAATCTGGATTCACACAGGATCAGGCCGGAAAGATTCTCTCACGTAAAGACCTTCGCTCAGATAGCACTTTCTCACGCTTCAGGAATCAGTTATTTATGCTTCATGCATTAGAGGATGAAACGGTAAAGCTGAAAACAGCCAAACAGGAGCTAATAAGAAAGAATGCTATCAAGCTAAAAAGCGAGATAAAAGAGAGATGGGAAAATGATAGGCTTATTCTGACACGATCAGAGGCCGCGGAGATCATAAAACAGGTTCAGGGGTATTACCCTAAACGGAATCCGGGTTTTATCTTATCAGAGCTATTTATTGTAACTACCAGGAAAGCAGACAAGCGCAAAGGATTAGAGCAGTCATTCATAGTATCAGAGGAAAAGAACCTTTCAGACTTCCTCAAGAGATTCGGGATAGATTCAGAAGAGTATAAAGATAACTGTGCCAGGGAGGTACATCATTTACATAAACAAAAATTAACGATATGAACATTGAGGGGAGATTGGTAGAGGCGACAGCAGAGCAGCAGATTACCGATAATTTCAAAAAGCGAGAGTTTGTTCTTGAAACTTTCGGTCTGTATCCGCAGCTGCTGAAGTTTCAATTAGCCAACGATAAGTGCGAATTAATCACAGGAATGAAGAGGGATGATCTCGTAAACGTTCACTTCAACCTGAGAGGTAAGCGTAGCAACAAAACAGGGGCTGTATGGAACACACTGGACGCTTGGAAAATAGAAGAGCTTACAGAAAGCCCAAGTTCCGTTACAGGGGCTAAAAACGGCTTTCAGAAGCCTACTAAAAATCAGGTCGACAATTTGCTTAGTCCCCAGCCAAAGCCTGAAACGGTATCCGTAGAAGCAGAGCCGGACGATTTGCCATTCTAATGTAGAAATCACTAACAAATGAAGAGTATGGAAACGAGAGGTGAGAGAGTTAGTAAAAGCAGTTTGTACGATGTTATTCAAACTAAAGCTGAACTTGAAAAACTTGCTATCGAGATAGATAATCTGGCTGCAAAAGCTAAAGATTTCTTGGATCATAGCGATCTTTTACGAGATAACGCGAAAACTGTAAATCGTACAGCTACGTACGATCCGCACGATCAGATAAATAAATCATAGCCTATAGTATATTTTAGAGGGAAGGGCAAGCTAAATGAGGGCATATGGAAGAGAGGCAGATATTACTAAAGATACAGGTTGATGAAACCCAGGCGAGGAAGGAACTAGCCAAAAATCAGGCTGATTTACAGGCTGTAAAAGAGCAGATACAGGCTGTAAACAAGCAGTACAAAGCTGGCGAAATAGATCTCAAGGAGTACGGTGAGCAGTCATCCAGATTGAGGACTGTGCAAAAAGATCTTAGAAAGCAAGGCCGCGAGCTCACTAAGACAATAGAAAACAGTGTAAAGGCTACCAGATCCGCAGAGGGAAGTAACAACAGGCTGCGTGCT
>JBCCLI010000130.1:0-15447 GCA_039026975.1 Bacteroidota bacterium
TAGATCAGAATGACGGAGTGGTAAAGGAGTTCCTTACCCTCCTGAGAAACAGATTCTAGAAATATTTGGATGCATAGAAAGAGGAAGTACACTAAGTGGGGCTTCCTCTTTTTTTATGTCTCATTCCTATTTTTTTATGTCTCATTCCTAGCAAGCCGATCTCATGAGTTACTTTAACCTAAGGTAACAGAAACAACATACTGCTGCCGGTTCATGTTAGCGCAATGTTCACCTGAGAGAGATCGGCAACTCCTCTGGGCTGATTTGCTACCTGAGGCTATCCATCCTAATAAGCCTCATTTTTAGACTAATAAGCCTCACTTTTAGTAGCCAACCCCAATAAGCCTTATCCCTCCAATGTAACTCTACAAGCCTCTCTTATGAATGATAGGAAATAAGAAATAGATATGTATATTTTGATCCTCTATGGGCCCTAAAGCTTCTGCCCTAATACAGAAGCCCTGTAGGAATAGAAATTGATCATAATGCTAAGGAGAATGGTGAAGTTCAGTAAAGAGGATCCCCCATAGCTAAAAAATGGCAAGGGAATCCCTATTACAGGAACAAGTCCTATGGTCATCCCCACGTTTACCACCACATGAAAGAACATAATAGCCAGGACAGCATAGCCATAATAGAGAGAAAAGGAGGTCTTAGAGTTCTCTGAAAGGTGTTTAAGCCGCCATATGAGAAAGAAGAATAACAATATTACAAAACTACTCCCTAGCCAACCATACTCTTCTCCCACAGTACAGAAGATAAAGTCAGTCTCCTGCTTAGGGACAAAACGGTACTTAGTATAATTTCCGTTTAAGTAGCCTTTCCCTTCCAGCCCACCTGAACTGATGGCTATTTGAGATTGGATGACGTTATAGCCTTTTCCCAGCGGATCTTGCTGTGGGTCAAATAAGACCATAATACGGCTTTGCTGATGCTCAGGGAGTTTCTTGACTATCTTATCTGTACTGATGGAGAGAATAATGAAAAAGGCGGTGATAGCCACATGGAGGATGAGCACTTTACTCCAGTTCCGCTTAGTGCTAAAGAAAAAGAAAGATATTAACATGATCCCCACTATCCCTCCTATCACATACCAGAGCTGTCCCGCCCACAAGGTGAGGATAGCGATTGTGGCACAAAAAATCAGCCCAATAGGGATAAGAGAGGTCATCCCCTTTCTGAAGAGCACAATGAGAAAGCTTCCGAAGACTAGCGCGGAACCCGTATCATTTTGAAGGACAATGATTACCGCTGGGAGGAGAATAATGAGTAGAGCCGTAGCTAAGTGCTTACCTGTAGCCATGGAAATATTCTGCCTGGATAAATACTTAGCTAAGGCTAAGGCAGTAGCGGCTTTAGCAAACTCTGATGGTTGAAAGGGTTGTCCGGATATCACAATCCAGCTTTTAGCTCCATTAATCTCTTTCCCAATGAATATTACCACAATGAGGAGAATCAGGCTGAAGAGGTAGGCCCCGTAACTTATAGCTTCTAAAAACCTGTAGTCTAACGCGATTATCCCTATACCTACCACTAATGAAATCCCTATCCAAAGCATTTGCTTACCATGGATGTAACTTAGGGTAAATACCTCATCCTGACCATTGGCTGAGGAAACAGCATATATAGTCATCCATCCCAGGGTAACCAGGACAAAGTATAAGGCCATAGTGATCAGGTCTAAATCAAAGCTCTTCCTGTTCATCTTCGAAAATTAGCTTTCATGATCCTATCATATTCATACTGCTTACTTACTATTTTCCCTTTTAGGTACTTCTCTATCATCAGGCTTGCCGTTGGCGCTGCCCAGGTTCCGCCGCCACCTGCATTCTCAATGATGACTGCCACTGCAATTTTAGGATTTTCTGCTGGGGCGTAACCTACAAAGACAGCGTGATTCTCCCCATGAGGATTCTGTACAGTACCCGTTTTCCCACACACAGCTATATCTGGGATAAAGGCACGCCTGGCCGTACCGTACTTTACCACCAGTTCCATGGCTTCCCCTACTGTCTCAAAGTGTTTTCTTTCTATAGAGGTAGTGTTAGTAGGAAAGCTAAATTTTTCCCATAGCTCCTGTTTATTTTCAGTCCCCTGATTCTTGACTGCTTTTACAAAGTGGGGGGTGATATAACTCCCTTTGTTAGCAATGATAGCAGCCATATTAGCCATCTGGATAGGCGTCATCTGGATCTCTCCCTGCCCAATAGAGTTGCTAATAATGGTCATTGCACTCCAGCGGTTTCTCCCATACCATCTTTTCTCATTATCATAGAATTCTGTGCCAGGAAGTAATCCTTCCTTTTCATAAGGGAGATCCGTCTCAAGTTTTCTTCCTATACCCATTTCAAGCATATAGGACTCCCACTTTTCATAGCCTTCATAGATTCCTTCAAAGGATTCATGGTTTAAGAAGTCCACATAGGTAGCTGCAAAGTAAGAGTTGCAGGAAACTGTTATAGCTGTCTTCAGGGAGAGAGGCGTAGCGTGTAAACGGCAACCGGGTTTCCCTCCATTTCTCCAAAAACCACCCCCACAGTGATAAAAAGAATTATCAGTAATGATGCCTTCATTTAGGGCTGCCAGCGCTACGGGAAGCTTAAAGATAGATCCCGGCGGATAAGCCGCTTGTAAAGGCCTGATGAACAAGGGGTTCAGGGTATCCCGGGTGAGTTTACGCCAGTTTTTCCGAGATTCTCTGCCCGTAAGCATATTGGGATCATAGAAGGGCGCACTGACAAAGGCCAGAATTTCACCAGTGGAAGGTTCTATGGCTACTATGCTCCCTTTCTTATTATGAAACAGAGACTCTCCAAATTCCTGTAACTGGGTATCTATTCCTAGCATGAGGTCTGCCCCCTGCCTGGCCTTAATGTCAAACTTACCTCCCAGGTAGCTACCTACTATACGATTATACACATCTTTTAGGACCACTCTTTCTCCCTTTTCTCCTCTTAAGGTTTTATCATAACTCCTTTCTATCCCCGTCTTTCCTATCAGGTCTCCAAGGGCATAGGTGTCTTTCCCCCCAGATACCATCTCAGAGGAATCTACTTCACTGATATATCCTAGGAAGTTAGCCCCTACTGGATACTGGTAGTACCTCTTATTTGTGGTGGTAAAGCTGACGCCGCTAAAGTTCCACATAGCCTCCTGCAAAGGCCCATAATTTTCAGGTTCTATATACTGGGAGAGAATTGATTCTCTGTAAGGAGAATAAGCACTAGCCTTATCAATAGCCTGATCTATCTCTTCCTGGGTCATCTCCAGGTAGCGGGTAAGCACAGTTGTATCAGGAATTTCTAATTCTCTGGGAGTAATTCTTATCTCAAAAACAGGGCTGTTACTAACGTAAATCCTGTTTTTACGGTCATAAATATTTCCCCTTGGTGGGATGATGGGCTTTCTCTTAATGACATTCTTCTCCGCTTTACCCTGGTACTTACTGCTCAGGATCTGTAGAGAGAATAACCTCCCCATGAATATCATGAAGATGAATCCTGTAAAAACAATGATGATATTTCCTCTTCTTCTAAAAAGATCCACTGTTCACTAATTTTTATAGAAAATAACAGCTATCGCAAAAGAAATCAAGAAGGTATAAACTGTACTGAGAAGTATTTTGAATAGGGTGTAAAAAAAGTGGGTAAAACTGAAGGTTTCTAAAAAGTAATACACCACATGATGCACAAAGATGAGCGGCAGTATATACATGGCCATCCCCAAAAAGCTTTGATTTTTAAAGGTGGCCTCCCCTATCCCTCTATAACCTCCAGAACTAGTTATCCTGAATACCCTGTACCTAAACCCCACCACAAACAGAAGGGTAAAAGCATACAAGCCTACGGCGCTTCCTTCTGACAATAGATCCAGGGTCAGACCAGCCAAAAAAGCGACGGCAAACTCTAAAATTCTGGGCATATCCAAAGGAAGAAATAAAACAAACAGCAAGAAGACATGCGGGGTAGCAATCTCAAATAGGGTGATATGATTGAAGAATAGCACCTGGAATAACAGATACACAATGAAGGCTACGCTATGTGATAGTATTCTTGCCATTATCTTATAGCCTATTCATCAGGCAGTCTCAACGTCAAACTATCCAGTTCCACCTTATGATGGGCTGGAACCAGATACAAATCTCCCAGGTTATAAAAGTCCGTAGCTAGTTCTAGCTCAGCGAAATAGGTACCCGTTTCTGCATTTTCTTCCTTCCTGATGATCTTGCCTATTTTATATCCTTTGGGGAAGATGGTATTATACCCGGAGGTATACACCATTTGGCCTGTATCTAAGGGGGCATCTTTAGGGATCAGGTTTAAATATGCTTTTCCTGCCCCCTCTGTCCCCCACTCATACAAGCCCAGGTTTCCCACACCTTCTGAAAGTGCACTCAGTTTAAAGCTCACGTTCATGGCGCTCAGCGCTATGGCATAGTGTTCTGTCACCTTAATGACTTTCCCCGCAATCCCATGGGTAGAAATTACCCCCATATCTTTCTTCACGCCATGGATACTGCCTTTATCCAGCATGATATAATTATATGACTTATGGGTAGTATTTCTAATGGCCCTGCAAGGAAGAAATTGGAATTTTTCATAGGAAAGCAGGGAATCTATAATAACAGGAGAAATAGTATCCCTATTAATGACACCTTCATATGACTTGAGCTTCCTATTTACATCTTGAACCTGTTCTTCTAGCTGAGCAATCTTTTGGCGGAGAACATTATTACGCTCTCTTAAGGTAAAATATCCTTTCACCCCCTCCCGCATCTCATACATATTTCCAGAGAGTTCCAGCGCAAAATCTCCCAAGACGTGTTTCTGCCTGTCATTATTAGAGATAATCAGGCCCAGGGCAATCCCTTCCAGGATTAGAAATATGATGATATTCTTATTTGAAGAGAAGAAACTTAGAAGCCTGTACATCCGAAACCTTGCTTATGGATGGCTGTTTACTGCCATCATTAGCTCATAAGATACTTATATTCATTGATATACTTCAAGGAAATTCCAGTTCCCCTTACTACTGCCCTTAGCGGATCTTCCGCCAGGTGGATAGGCAGCTTTGTTTTTTCTGCTAGTCGTATATCCAAGCCTCTAAGGGAGGCACCCCCTCCTGTCAGATGTATACCCCTTTCATAAATATCAGCAGAAAGCTCTGGTGGGGTACTTTCCAGTGCTTTCAGTATGGCATCTTCTATTTTAGTAATGGACTTATTCAGGGCGTGAGACACCTCCCTAAAGGTGACCTGTATGGTTTTAGGTATACCCGTCATTAGGTCTTTCCCTCTTATCTCTATGGGCTCAGGAGGATTTTCCAGCTCAGGTAGGGCAGCCCCTACTTCTATCTTAATCTTTTCCGCACTTCTTTCTCCTATGAGCATATTATGCTGCTTACGCATATAGTCCAGGATATCATCATTGAACTCATCCCCAGCTATTCTAATACTTTGGTCTGTAACTATACCTGAGAGCGCAATAACTGCAATCTCAGTAGTTCCTCCTCCTATGTCCACAATCATGTGACCCGTAGGCTCCTTGACGTTCAGACCTATCCCTATAGCTGCTGCCATGGGCTCTGCTATCAGGTATACCTCCTTAGCACCTGCCTGTTCAGCGGAATCTTTCACGGCACGTTTTTCTACTTCAGTGATCCCTGAGGGTATACAGATTACCATCCTGTAGCTAGTAGAGAAAAACCGCTTCCTATTATTGATCATTTTGATCATCCCACGGATCATGTGCTCAGCAACGGTAAAATCAGCAATTACCCCGTCTCTTAGGGGCCTGATGGTTTTATATTTCTCATGGGTTTTCTCATGCATTTGCTGAGCTTCGCTACCAATTGCTATGACTTTCCCCGTCATTCTATCTACCGCCACAATAGAAGGTTGGTCTACCACTACATCATCATTATACATGATGAGGGTATTGGCAGTCCCTAGATCTATTGCTATGTCAGTTGTTAAAAAATCAAATAAACCCATGAATATTGTCCCGTAATCTAATTAGGTAATGTTATCAGTTCCGCCTCCCCAAAAATGAGAAGACATAATCTTTCACTCTATCTGGCTCACTGGAAAACAGGCTTTGGGCAGAATAGACGCTTGTGCGTGTTTGTTAATGCTTGAAGTGCCTTAAACCAGTGAAAATTAAACACATATCATGATTTTCACAAAAATTAATCGTCTCATTATCTCGAATAGAGCCACCCGGCTGCACCACCACTTCTATTCCTTTTTTTTGCGCTATCTCTACAGAGTCTGCAAAAGGGAAAAAAGCGTCTGATATTAGCACAGCTCCCTTGGTTTCAAATCCCATTCTCTCAGCCTTATCTATGGCCTGATTCACAGCATCTATACGTGAGGTCTGCCCTACTCCACCTCCTATTAACTGTCCATTTTTTACCAAGGTAATGGCATTAGACTTCATATGCTTACAAATAATCTCTCCAAAAAGGGCATCTCTTACTTCTACATCAGTAGCTTTTCTACTTGTTTTTACTTCTATGCTTTCAGGGGTAGCATATTTATTATCTTCCTGCTGAACCAAGAAGCCCCCCAGAAGCTTCCTCCCCTGGTAAGGACTTTCTACTACTGCTAACTGCTTAAGGAGTACCCTCTTTTTCTTTTTCTGGAGAATAGTCAATGCCTCCTCCGTAAAGGAAGGGGCCACCAGGACCTCAAAGAATAGCTTATCTATTTCTTTGGCTACTTCTTCTGTCACCTCCCCATTTGTACATAGGATCCCCCCAAAAGCTGAGACAGGGTCTCCCGCAAGGGCCTTATGCCAGGCCTCAATAATGGAATCTCCCAGGGCACACCCACAAGGATTAGTATGCTTAATGATGCTGAAACAGGGCGCTGTAAACTCCTGTGTTAACCTTACAGCTGCTTCCAGATCTACCAGATTATTATAGGATAATGCCTTCCCCTGGAGTTGGTCAAAATACTGACTGAGATCTCCATAAAACTTCCCCCATTGGTGTGGGTTTTCTCCATACCTTAAGGGCGTTACCTGCTGATGGGATTCTTTTATGCTGGCAGCGTTCCCCTCAGATAGATAGCTGTAGATATGCCCGTCATAATGAGAGGATACGTCAAAAGCTGCTGCTGCTAGCTCTTTTCGTTGACCTAATGTCAATTTTCCCTGCTGCCCTATCAGCCAGGTGGCTACCTTATCATAGTATTTTCTGGAAGGGATACAGGCTACATGCTGAAAGTTTTTAGCTGCTGCCCTGATTAGGGCTATACCTCCTATGTCTATCTTCTCTATGATTTCTTCTGTAGATCTACCCTTAGCTACCGTTTCCTCAAACGGATATAAGTCTACCACCACCAAGTCTATGGCAGAAATATCATAGGTAGCCATTTCTTCCTCATCTTGGGCATTGCCCCTCCTGGCTAAAATTCCTCCATGAACCTTAGGGTGTAGCGTTTTCACCCTTCCCCCTAAAATAGAAGGATATCCAGTAAGCTCTTCTACTTCCGTTACCGCTATTCCAAGCTCCTTTATATGTCTAGCTGTACCCCCCGTAGAAATGATGGTAATACCCAGTTCTTGCAGTGGGGCCAGCAAAGCATCTAGGCCCTCTTTATGATACACTGACAGTAAAGCAGAGCGTACTGAAGAAAGCTGATCAGAATTCATGCATTATGTGCTTGTAGAAACAATATTTGACTACTGTTTCACTTTTTTCAAGCCGCAAACTTACTATTTATTCCCTTCATTCTGAACTCTATGGCACACTTTTTCTACGATTTCAGGATAAAAGCTATGCTCAAGTTTTTGAACTTCTTTCTGCAATATTTCCGGGGTCCATCCCTCCTGAATATTCAGCTCTTTTTGTAAGATGATTTCCCCCTCATCATACTTTTCATTGACAAAATGAATGGTAATTCCAGAAGTATTCTCTTTACACAAAATAACATTTTCATGCACCTTCATACCGTACATTCCCTTTCCCCCAAATTTAGGTAGTAATGAAGGGTGTATGTTGAGGATTCTGTTAGGGAATGCGCTTACCAAGCTAGCTGGAACCAGCTTTAAATAGCCAGCCAATACGATTACATCTACTTTGAAATACGCTAATAAGCCTATTAAAAAAGAGCCACTTTTATATTGGGAAGGACTCAGCTTTATGGCAGGCACACCAAAATCATGGCCAATGGCAAATACCCCACTCTTAGGGTTATTAGTGAGAAGCAGATTACACTGGTAGGCGTCCTGAGTTGACTGATGTGCCAAGATAGTACGCGCATTACTTCCCCCGCCAGAAGCAAAAATAGCTATGTTTACCGCCTTGAGATGTTTCAATTCCTCTTTTTAGTAAAAGTAGTATAAAAAAGCATGAGGGGTAGGAATTTATTTTGAAGCTCCCTGTGAGAGAATTAGGCTCTTGTCTGCTTGATTATTCTCCTTATCACTTAAAAATCTCAGGATTATTCCACGCTTTTTTTCTTCTTTTTAGGAAAAATTTTTATAATTCGGGAGTAAATAGGTGAGGCTGTCTCTACCCATACATGATGGGAGAAAAAAGCTTACACCATAAGTAACAGTTAGCCAACTGATGGTGAACAAAGGAGATAGAAACGTTCGATATTTCTCACTAGACAGGGATCAAGCCCTGATCATATACGTTTTGCCTATATAACTTATCCCCCACATAACATTTCATATCTTTTTTTAGCGTCATGACTATCTATGTTTATCAAGTAGACCGTAGTACCACTGAAGATGATCTACTAAACTTATTCGAGGAGTTCGGAGAAGTGGAAACAGTTTCTGTACAAGGCATTGATGACCTGGAATCTGAGACTTTATTTGCAGAAATAGAGATGGCATTTGAAGATGATGCCTTGATAGCCATAGATGAACTTAATGGAGAAAGAGTAGATGGAAGAATCCTTTATGTATCTCAGCATCCATTAGCATCTGCCAAGAAAACAGAAGTAGAGGAGGAAGAAGAAGATACTTTCTCTTCAGAAGTTTCCTGGCAACCTATGGAAAGAAAACGCCCAAGGGAAGGTGCGCCTTCTGGTAAGAAGCCTAGGAGGAGACGCTAGTATTTATTGTTAGCTATGCCTAATCAGACACTTATCTACTATCTCTTTCCATCTTAGCCAACTAACACCCTTACATATTACCTCTCAACTGGTAACTTAGGGACCTATGTTACGAGCCTTTGTCATTATTCTTCTTTTTCTCTTTATAGGAGAAGGGATTCAAACCATGGTCTCTCTGTCCATCCCTGGAAATGTCATAGGGATGGTACTCATTTTTGTAGGTCTGCAAGCCAAGCTCATTAAACTGGAATGGGTAAAACCAGCTTCTGATAGCCTTACGAGATACTTAGCCCTCTTTTTCGTACCTCCTGGAGTAGGTCTACTCCTCCATCTCTCCCTTTTATCCCAATATGGTGTCCCCATACTTCTGACTGTAGGTATTAGTTTCTTGATCACCCTGGCCAGTACAGCCTATGTTTTTCATCTCAGCCAAAAGCCTAAATGATATGTTGATAGGGGTATTACTCACCTTGGGGATTTTCTTTCTGGCAGAAAGCATTTACCAAAAAACAGGCTTCCTTCTGCTAAATCCAGTGCTGGTCTCTATCGCTAGTATCATTTTGATTCTCTTACTGTCAGGCTACTCTTACGAGTCCTACATGGAAGGTGGGAGGCTAATTAGCTTTCTCCTTGGCCCTTCTGTTGTGGCCCTTGGGGTAGTTTTTTACGAAAAGCTACAAGAAATAGGGGCTTCTCTTTGGAGACTGGTCTTGGCTGTCTGCCTGGGGGGGGGTATGAGTATCCTCAGCACATGGGGCCTCTCCCAAATCATGGGCTTATCTCAGGAGGTTTCTGCCTCATTACTTCCCTCCTCCGTCACTACCCCTATAGCTATGGGTATTTCTGCACAATTAGGGGGAATCCCCTCCCTTACAGCAGCAGTAGTCATTCTGGTAGGAATTGCTGGGGCAGCTTTTGGTATTCCCCTACTTAAATTGATAGGGATCCAGCACGAGATAGCCTGGGGGGCTGGTATAGGCACCTCCTCTCACGGGATAGGTACGGCCAGGGCATTAGAGGAATCCAGACTTTGTGGGGCCGTCAGCGCCTTAGCTATGTGCCTGAACGGGATCTTTACTTCTGTATTCAGTTTTCCTTTGGTTAGGCTGATGGAGTATCTGGGAGGATAAGATGCTGGCAATGACAATATAAATTCTGCCTCCGCTGTAGCCGAAAGAAAGAAATGAATAATATTACTGGAGAACCGAAATCTTAGATAATTCCCTGTGTACGAAAATAGACATGAAAGAGAAGTTTCTTTGAGACCTTTAGCAGCCCTCCAGCCAAGAGCTAGCAATCCTACTACAAAGATCTAGTTAAGATACTGCCTACTTTTCCATTAGGTCTTCTTCATTTATGACGGCTGTCAGTACACTGGTACGTCCATTATCCATTCTAGTCCATATGGGACAAATACGGCCTTTGTGAGCAGCAATATGTGTGTAGTCACCAAAGAAAACCTGATCATTAGGAACAAAAGGATTCTGACTAATCTTTACATTTGTAAAGGTCTCTCCACCATCTTTTGAATAAGCTAAATAGACATCTGTCTGAAGATCCATATGGTTCCTTCTATCATAGAAAACCACATAAAGATATCCCGTGCTTTGGTCTATAGTCATCCAGGTAAAAAACTGATGGCTACCAGCCCCATCATTGTTGACCCGTTTAGGCGCTGACCAGCTACTCCCGTGATCAGTAGACTTAAGGAGCCAGATATCTGTATCATGAGTGCCATTAGATTGATCTGCATAGTTTACATAGATAGTTCCCCGATTAGGCCCTTCACTTATATCACAAACCGTAACCGGCATCCCATTAGAACGAAAAATACCAGGTATATCAAGTGCCCATCCTTCTGTTTGCACTGCCGCTACAAGTTCCTGCTCAAGCCAGGTAACTCCCTTATCAAAAGACCGGTTGAAGAATAGTGTATCACGTAAGGACCAACTCACATAAATTTCACCTCCAGGTCCTACTGCCGGGACAGCCCCCTCAGCGGTTCCGTCATCATCTAGGCAATCTCCATGCTTCTGATTAATAGGTTTTGCAAACTCCCAGCTTTTATTTTGGTCTATAGATCTGGCAAACAGGATATTAGATTCACATTTCTGGGACTTTTTTCTGTAGCGGTCAAATTGTGTCCACGTTGCATAGATATAGTCGTTCTGTAAATCAATGGTGGCCCATTCTTTATCCTGATCCTTAGGCGGTTGATAGCCCATAAAGTTCCCCATATCCCATGTTTCTCCCCCATCAGTGGACTTTTGACAAATGATCCTATCTAAGGTGGGTTTTCCCAGCTTTCCGTTCTTTGGAGTATTTGCTAAATGGAAGTAGTAAAAGTTTCCCTTACTATCTGAGATAACACATGGATCACCATAAACCCCATAAGGGGATGTTAACCGAATCGTTTTCCATGTCTTTCCTCCATCCTTTGTCACATAGGCTTTATCCAGGATAGCTGAACCTACAATATTATCTGGATCTGTTAGATTAATCGCAATACTAGGCTCTGAAGGAGGAATTTCTCCACGTTGGGCTATATCAAGTATAATATTAGGAAACTGAGCGATAAGAGAGCATGGGAGGTACAGGAGAAAGTAAAATAGAAGGGCCTTCAAGGTGGGAACCATTGAGTAAAAACAGCTTAAGTAATTTCTTTAGGTTTTCAGGATGGCAAATTAGCTATTTCTGAAATAAAGGAGTAGTAAAGAAGAGGGACGCTTATGTCCCTCCACATATTTGAACTAACAATAGGTAGGATTTATTCTATCCTACTTTGTTTGCCTACCCGTTTAGCAGCCTGATAACCAATATTCCCATTTTCTTGAATTAGCCCCTATTCTGCTATGAAATTTGCCTGTGAATGAGGATTTATTCAACCAAACTATTAGGAGGATTCTCTTTGCTGTAAACCACTCCCCAGTCCTGAAAGAATCCCTAAAAAGATAATGCATCTACAGAGGCCATGAGAATAGTTTATCTGCTACAAACTATTTGTTCGAAGAAGCAGAATTATCAATAGCATACTTAGGTGCCCCAGTAATAACCAATTCATCCAATAGATCTACCAGATTTTGATAGCGTGAATCTGGCATAGGCTTGATGACTATCACAGGGTCCCAGCAGGGCGCTCCACTATTCTGTTTCACACAGATGGGAATTCTCTGCGTTCGTGTACGCGCATATACATGATCCAAGATCAGCTTCCTTACCCCATCTGGAGAAAAGCTAGTCAAATCCTGATCTGATTCCTCTCCTCCGTAATAGTAAGAAATTTTATTATCTCGCTTCAATACAAGCGTAAGTACCCTCTCTTCCAGTACCTCGGCTCTGGCAGGCTCACCATCTACACTAGGAGGCATAACCAACTCTAGTAGTTTTTCCTCTTGTAAGGTGGCAGTCAAGACAAAAAAAGTCAACAGCAGAAAGGCTACATCCACCATAGCGGTCATGTCTATACTCCCAGACTTACGAGTGGTCCTTTTGCCTTTATATTCATTTTGGTGTGCGTGTATATCTGCCATAAGTATTAGTTCATGAGTTTGAAACGGAAAGGAACATTCACCCAAAACTTGATGGGCCTGTTGGCTTGGATAGCTGGCGTAAAACTGAGCTTGTGAATATGTTTTTCTACTGCCTTAGCTAATAGTGGGTGAACCTGCTGAATGGTTTTATGCTTTACATATTGTCCTTTCTCATCCACTAAAATTCTCACTACCACTACCCCCTGTATTTCTGCCATAACCGCAGGAGCAGGATAGCCTATTTCCTTTTGAAGGGCAGACATGTTAATGGGTTCAGGCTCCTCCTGAACTGTAATAAAGGTGTCCATATCAGGTTCCTGATTTGAAATAATATTCGGAATATCTCCATCTCCTATCATCTCGTCTTTAATGAGACCTATCTCCTCTCCAGCCACATCTTTTATACCTATATTAGCCGCTTTAGCTAACTCTTCTACATCTGTGATGGTATTTTCTTCAGTCAGCTCATCTTCTATGCTAGGATCGGGGATCAGATAGGAGGTAGTTTGAGTTATGGGGGGAGTGCGTTTCGGCGGTAGTGCGGGAGGGTCTGGTTCAGCAGCCCTTGGAGGAGGATCTACAGTAGGCGGTAGGCTGACCACCCTGGTAACTACCTCTTGAGGCTTATTAACGAACTTTTGCCATAGCATGTGGGCAGTAGCGCTTCCAGCAAAGAGAAGGCTTACCATCAGACAAGCGTGCCTTAAATTTCTGCTATAGGCTTTTCTGAGCATATATGCTCCATACCGTTTTTCCCGACCTTCAAACACCATGTCATCCAGGTCAGCTAATAAAATCTGTGTCATAAGAAATATAGTTTGACGGTTTAAGGTGGGCGCCCATCAAGTTGATATTGCTATGAATTCACAGGTATTTATAAGAGGGAGAGAGTAGGAGAATTCCATAGAGAATTGAGGATTTATTTATTCATCCCCTACTAAGAGGGAGGGGTAAATATTCTTCCCCAGGAAAGCATACAGCAGTTTGAATAGCTGATTTACAACAGATTTACACGGAACTATTAGCACAAAAAAAAGAGGGACGAAACCGTCCCTCTGTATATTCGAAGAAAGAATAGGTACTATCTATTCCATCCTACTTTATTAGTAAAGATGTTTACCTCTGCCTCTGTAGGAGAGTTAGAGTTAAACAGGTACTCATCTGAGCTATAGTGCCATCTTACAGGAACTGCAGTACCTGATACAGGAGTCAGAGCAGGAATACCTGTTCTTCTGAAATCACTGTAAGTTTCAGGCTGAAGGAACATAGCAATGTACTTCTGAATCATCACTGTTTCCAGTGTCAGGTTACCAGTACCTACTCCTACATCTGGATTAGCTATGTAGGCATCATACTCAGCATCTCCTAACCCAAGACGGGTGAAAGAAGCCTTAATCCCTTCAAGATAAGCATCATATCCAGCCTGCGTACCACCAGCAGCAGCTCTTACGTCCGCTTCTGCAATGATAAACTGCATTTCACGGTAAGTAATCATTTCCTGAAGGAAGTTAGGTACCATGTAAGGGTGGGTGGTAACAAACTCATTGTCCATTACTCCTAACCTGTCAGCATCATTCAGACCAGTCATGATAGCTCTCATGGTAGGGTGGAATTCAATATCACCCGTACGGTCTCTGTTGAAACGGAACCACTGTCCAGCATTGTTAGCATCTGGATACTGGAAGGACATATTCTCAGAAGCATCTACAAAGCCCTGAGCAGCTTCAGAAGCAGCTCCAGCATAGTTACCAAACTTCATGAAGCTTCTTGCCTTCAGTGCATGAGCAGCTCTAGTCCATGATCCAATGTTTCCACCATAGAACACATCCTCACCTCCAGGTACTAATGGCCCAGGGGCACCTCCAAATAAACGGAGGGCATTATCCAGATTATTATTAATTACATCATAGATCTGAGCTTGTGTATCATAGGTAGGATTTACAGCAGCTATCCCCTGAAGCCCATCAGAATAAGGCATGTCATCCCATACGTCAGTAGCTGTCATTAAGGTGAAGGCTTCCATTACTTCCAATACACCTAGGTAATGGTTTAATCCACCTTCAGTAGCAGAAACCTTGGCAATTTTAATCTCATTGAGAATGTTCTCATAAACGTTTTGCCATGCAGCGTCAAAACGGTTAGGGGTCAAACCAGTGTACTGGTTGAATGATTGCCACTGCCTGGCAACGCCCTCTACCTGCTGAGAAAGCATACAGCTAAAACGTGAGAATGCTCCTCCATATACATCAGCTATCGCTATCTGGAAAGCTGGCATCTGACCCGTAATAGGCACCGCTGTAGGGTTATTCGGGTCTTGGTTGATATCTCCCCCTATGAAGTCCTCACAGCTAGATAGCGAGAAGACCAAGATGAGAGATAATGCAATTTTATATACGAATTTCATTAAGTGCTGAATTAGAAGTTAAGGTTAAGCTTGACGATAACAGACTTGGTACTAGGCATGTTGAAGTAATCAAATCCTTGTCCATTACCTGTACTAGTTAAGCTGGTTTCAGGGTCAATTCCGTCATAGTCGGAGTCAAACCATAGGTTTCTTCCAGAAATACCTAAGGAACCACCTTTCAATAATCCATTCAGTTTTGGGAAACGGTAATTCAATCCGATTTCTCTTAGACGAATCCATCCACCGTCTTGCACAAACTGCTCTCCAATAGCACCGAAACCACCAAGAGAAGAAGTCCAGTAGTTTCTGTCTCTTACAACAGGAATATCATTAGGTGTACCGTCAGACTTAACACCTTCTATAGGTGTAGGAGCTTCTACACGAGTTTCAGCAGTAAGCTGTGATCTTCCAAAGAATGAAAGCGCCCATGCAGTACCGTTCCA
>JBCCLI010000131.1:0-15386 GCA_039026975.1 Bacteroidota bacterium
AGGGTCATGGGGTATCTAGCGTAGCTTCTTGGGTAGGTTCAGTACGAACCCTTCCCCTGCCTCCCTGTTTCCCTCTGGAAGGAAACCACCCTACTTACTACTTTGGATAGCAGGGCATCCCTCTTTAAAGAGGATATAGGCTTGTGAAAAGGAGTTCCAGCAGGGCGCAAGATCCCGTTTGACGCTCCTGCCCATACGCAGCGGCCCAACGGGAAGACGGATATTCCTGGGCTGGGCGAAAAATGTTTTGCCCTTACCTCATCCCCTTTTCCCCGTCATACCACAGGGCTATTGAAAGGGATCTGCAGGGTCATGGGGTATCTAGCGTAGCTTCTTGGGTAGGTTCAGTACGAACCCTTCCCCTGCCGTCCCGCTTCCCTCTGGAAGGAAACCACCCTACTTACTACTATGGATAGCAGGGCATCCCTCTTTAAAGGGGATGTGTGCTTGTGAAGAGGGGTTCCAGCAGGGCGTGAGATCCCGTTTGACCCCGCAGGCTATACGCAGCGGCCCAACGGGAAGACGGATATTCCTGGCTTGTGTGAAAAATGTTTTGCCCTTACTAGTAGATGAGAAGGGCTGCCCTTACCTCATTCCCTTTTCCCGTCATACCACAGGGCTATTAGGAATGGAATGTAGGGTCATAAGGTATCTAGCGTAGCTTCTTGGGTAGGTTCAGTACGAACCCTTCCCCTGCCGCCCTGTTTCCCTCTGGAAGGAAACCACCCTACTTACTACTTTGGATAGCAGGGCATCCCTCTTTAAAGAGGATATAGGCTTGTGAAAAGAAGTTCCAGCAGGCCGCTAGATAATGCGTGCATTATCCTAACCTCTCATGAGGAATCCCTAATTTACCATACATTTACAGATACAGCTAAGCTGAGAAACCGTTTTACCGGGAGTCAATCATTATCCTCATGGAAGAATTAGCAATCGTAGAGATCGTATTATTGGTGCTAGGCTTTGTGGCATTTGCTGTTGGGATGGGGCTTTATATACGTACACAGAGGCTTCTGCAGGAAGGAGTCATCACCCCAGGAAAGGTGATTCGAATTGATAGTTATCAAGATGATGGGACTACCATGTACACCCCTGTGTTTGAATACCTGGACCAGTCTGGAAATACACAAACTTTCAAAAGCCCAGTAGCTACAAGCTGGAATAGCCGTAAGGTAGGTGATGAGGTAGAGCTCATCTACGATCCTATGGATGCAACTCATGTTAAGGTGAAATCCTTTTTGGGGCTTCACAGTACCTCTCTTGTGTTAGCATTTGTAGGGAGCATTGTGTTAATCGTGGCGATTTGCCTGCACTATTTTGGGTAGGGGAGTATGCTCACATCAATCTCTGTCGTTTCCTGAGCTTCAACGCCCCTAGAAGCTATCACCTCAAAAAATAAACGAGGCTACCCCTGATGAGTAGCCTCTTTATCAATGTTGATCTCTCCTTATTACTTAATCAGATCTACACTTCTCTTAATGAAGGAAGTGAGGTCTTTACCGGAAAGCATATTCTGAGAAAGTAGAGCCAGGTCTAAGAGTTGCTTGGCCAGATCCTGCCTGTCATCCAGGCTTTCTTTTCCGGCTAGCTCTTGAATGAGCCCATGGCCGGTATTTACCACCAGGTTGACGCTATCTGGGAAGGCACCCATACCAAATCCCATACCGCCACCGCCACCATTAGCCGCCATATCTTTCATGCGGCGCATAAACTCAGGCTTGGTCATGACGGTAGGTAATTGCTCTGTTCCTAAGGCCTCAAACTGCAGGTTAATCTGTAGTTTATCTTTAGGGAGGATAGCCTCAAAGGCGGTCTTCACCATATCCTGCTGCTCCTCCGTCAGGGCGACTCCTTCTGCCGTGTCTTCATCAGACTTCACTACTAGTTTCTCCACCGTATCTGCGTCCACACGTACCCATGAAGTCTTTTCTCCCTTCTGTTCCATCTGACCTATGAAGTGGCTGTCCAGCACCCCCGTCATTTTAAGCACATCATATTCTTTAGCTGCCGCTGCCTGAATGTACATATCCTGCTGTTCTAGGTCCGTGGTGTAGAGGTGTACTACCGTTTCATCCTTATTGGTTTGGAGCGCCGTGATTTTCTCTTTGTAATCTGCCAGGGTGAAATACTGCCCTTCTATATTCTCAAGTAAACAGAACTTCTCTGCTTTTTCGTAGAATTTCTCATCGGTCAGCATGCCGTACTTCACAAATACGGAGATGTCATTCCACTTCTCTTCAAATTTCTCTCTGTCATCTCTGAAGATCTCATTCAGCTTATCTCCTACCTTACGAGTGATATAGTTGCTGATCTTTCTCACATTAGAATCAGACTGTAGGTAGCTCCTGGACACATTCAATGGAATATCTGGAGAATCAATGACCCCTTGTAGGAGCATGAGATACTCAGGTACTATCTCTTTTACTTCATCCGTGATGAATACCTGTCTGGAGTATAGCTGGATATTATTCTTACGTGGATCTATGTCCTGACGAATTTTAGGGAAGTATAGCACCCCTGTCAGGTTAAAGGGATAGTCTACATTTAGATGAATCCAGAAGAGCGGCTCCTCATCAAAGGGGTACAGTTCCTTGAAGAACTCTTTGTAGTCTTCATCAGAAAGATCTGTAGGCGTTTTCTTCCAGAGAGGATTAGGATTATTGATTACTTCCCCTTTGAAAGCTATTTCTATGGGGAGGAACTTGGCATATTTATCCAGGATATTCTTAATCCTTGCCTCTTCTAAAAACTCAGCAGCATCTTCAGAGATGTGGAGGATAATGTCCGTCCCTCTGTCAGACTTTTCTACCTCCTCTATGGTGTAGGAAGTAGTACCATCACAGGTCCATTTGATGGCTGGAGCATCTTCCTGATAAGACTTAGTGATGACATCTACCGTATCAGAAACCATAAAGGCGGAATAGAATCCAAGTCCAAATCTTCCAATGATCTGATCCAGGTCATCTACATCCTTGAACTTCTGTAAAAATTCCTCTGCGCCTGAGAAAGCCACCTGGTTTAGGTATTTTTTGACTTCCTCTTCTGTCATCCCTATCCCTCTGTCTTTAATGATCAGGGTTTTGTTTTCCGCGTCTAGTTCAATGTTGATTTTGAGGTCTCCTAATTCACCTTCAAAAGTCCCCCTACTTGAGAGAAGAGAAAGCTTTTGCGTGGCATCAACGGCATTGGAGACTAATTCTCTCAGAAAAATTTCCTGGTCTGAATATAGAGACTGTTTGATGATAGGAAAGATATTCTCTGTACTTACGGAGATAGTTCCTTTTTCCATGCGTTTGATGATTTATGAGAATGACTAAAAGTTGATACTTCAAATTTTGAATAGAAGAATCTATTCTGCGTTATAAAAGGACTGCAAAGTTAAAAAATATGTTTGGATGATTCATTCCTAAGAAACGAATTCTCCTAGTTTTAGCATTTCAGGCTATTATTAGCCCTTCATACCACAGATTTTGTCATTTTTAGGAAGGGGAGAGATAGAAAGTTTTGCCTAAACAAGAAGGACATTTAACTTGCAAGAAATACCGAATCAATACCTTTGAACAATTCGCTCACATTCATGAAGCTCCTGCAATTCCTACGCGCAGTGGTTTTACTACCCTTCACAGCAGGGTATATGCTCGTGGTGCGGATCAGGAATTGGGCGTATGACGTGAATGGATTGAAGCGGTATAATGCACACCTCCCTGTTATAGCTGTAGGGAACCTCTCTACTGGTGGGACTGGAAAAACACCTTTTGCAGAATACTTACTAAGCTTTTTTTCTCAGCATAATATTAAGGCTGCTTACATCAGCAGAGGGTATGGGAGGAAGACCAAAGGGTTTTTACAAGTAGATCCCAGTGGAGGAGATTCACTTACCTATGGAGATGAGGCCCTACAAGTGGCTGTTAAATTTCCGCAATTTCCGGTCATAGTGGCAGAAAATCGTGCTGAGGCCATTCAGAAGATCTTGGATATACATCATCCTGAGGTCATTATTTTAGATGATGCTTTTCAGCACCGCAAGGTAAACAGGGACCTGGATTTTGTGCTAATTGATGCTAATCGAATGCCTGAGCAAGACTGGCTTTTACCGGGAGGAAACCTTCGCGAGCCGATATCCTCTCTCAAAAGGGCAGATGCTATCATCTTTAATAAGCTCTCCAAAACTGAGCGGATTCCTGCCCTTCAGTCAGCCTATCAAAAATGGGGTGTACCCCTCGCTTACACCCAGCCAGTAAGGACGGATATCAGGAGTTTTATTAATCCCCAATCCGAACTTTCCTTTTCTTTGGCTGATAAGGAGATATTCTTATTCTGTGGGGTTGGGAATAATAAATATGTCTATGACCAGCTAGCTAATGCTGGTTTTACCATCAGAGGGCATTCTTTTTTCCCAGACCATTACCCTTACAAGGAGAAAGATATTCAGAAAATTTTAGGAGAATATCAGCAGTTAAGTATGTCTGGCTATTCAGAGCAAAAACTGGTTATTCTCACAACAGAAAAAGACTTTTTCCGCTTAAAAGGGGCCGCCTGGATGGCTAACTACTTGGATTATCCGCTGCTATTTATGGCTGTGGAGATAGGCTGGTGGCAAGGACTAGAAAATATAAACCGCTTGATTAAGGAGCAGTTTGAAGATCGGCTGGATTTTAAGAAGTCTCCCTCTCCAACGGAATGAACATTTGAAAACTGACAAGGTATGGGTATGAAAGAAAACATACGAGAAGCGTATGAATATATCCGCAAACAATATTCAGGGACGCCTGAAATAGGTATTATTTTAGGAACAGGCCTGGGAGGCTTAGTCTCGGAGATAGAGGAGGAAAAAACCATTCCCTATAATTTCATTCCACATTTTCCGGTATCTACGGTAGAAACCCATTTCGGTAAATTAATTTTTGGGAAACTGGGAGATAAGCAGGTAGTAGCCATGCAAGGGCGATTTCACTACTATGAGGGGTACAGTATGCAGGAAATCACCTTTCCCCTAAGGGTCATGAAGCTGCTGGGTATAAAGGCACTTTTCATCTCTAATGCAGCTGGAGGAATGAATCTTTCCTTTAAGAAGGGAGACTTAATGGTGATAGATGACCATATAAACCTGCAGATCATTAATCCGCTTATAGGTCCTAATATGGACGAGTTCGGTCCCAGGTTTCCAGATATGAGTAAGCCCTATGACCCGGGCTTAATTAGTAAAGCTCTGGAAATAGCCAAGGAGAAAGCTTATAGGGTACATAAGGGGGTATATGTGGCCGTAATGGGGCCTAACTTAGAGACAAGGGCGGAATATAGATTTCTGCGTACTATAGGGGCAGATGTAGTGGGAATGAGCACAGTCCCTGAGGTAATAGTGGCTACCCACATGGGCCTGAAAACCTTTGCTATCTCTGTAATTACAGATGAATGTGATCCTGATAACCTCCATCCCATTAACATAGAAGAGATCATCCAGATTGCAGGGGAAGCTGAACCCAGGATGACGGATATTCTTTGTACCCTGATTAAGGAGCTGTAATACAACCATCCTCCCCCCTCTTACCACTTTACGGAAATCCTTTTATTTCAAAGCCAGCTAAATTTGCTAGCTTTCGCTCCTGAATGTGCGTACATGTTGAATAGGCGACTCATCCATGCGGTTTTATACTGGTTCCTTACGGTAGGAGGGATGGCTATGGCCTATGCACAAATTCCTGGAGGTAGTAATCCCTATGATACAGGATTTAACCAGAGAAGAAATTCCTACGATCCATTTTCTCAATTTTCCGGAGCGGACAGCCTCAATGCTGACAGCACCCAAATAGAGGAAGAAGATATAGAACCTGATCTCTATTATGCCTCTCCCCTCAAAGTCTTTAGACATCAGGAAAAGTTAGCCCGAAAACCCTGGGATATTAGAAACTTACTTATATGGGATGAGGTAGAAAAAGGGGACGGATTTTTATATCACCTGGGTCAAATAGGAAAACCTTATCGGATATTTGAGGATGGGATGGATGAAAATATCCTCCAAAAGCCTTTTTGGGAAGATCCTATCATGAAGCGGTATAATAGATACGCCTTCTCGGCCAGGGAATCAGGCATTTACCTGGATACCAAGACTCCTTACATAAATATTGACATGATCCAGGGATCTGCACAGACCTCTACGGCCAATGTCCTAGTAGGAAGAAATATCACCCCCAGGTGGAATATGGTGTTCAACTACAATAGGAAGAATGTAGTAGGTGCTTATTTGGATTTTAACACCGCCCATGAATCTGTTTCCCTAAGCTCTTATTATAAATCTAAATCTGACAGGTATCACCTCTTTGTAACGGGTGCTTACACGGAGATGAAGAATAGTTTTCATGGAGGTATTTACCTGGGACCGGACTCTATCTACCAGACTAAGGGGGGAATCATTCAGCAGAATGATTCTATCGTGGATGCTACCTATTCCAGGTCCAAGGAAGAAATAAGGCGCATGCTATCAGGCGCTGAAGCTAATCAGATTCTTAGGTCTGTTTACCTGGATCAGTATTATCATTTACTGGGAGCAGATACTACAGTCCATAAATTTACTCTCCGCGTGGCGGGTCTATATGAGAAAGGATACAGAAGATATATTGATAATGACCTTACTACAGGGGAGAGCCTGTCAGACTTAAGTTTTATCAGCACTCAGCCTGTTCCCCTCTATCCTACCTGGAATACAGATTCTACCTTTCTCTCAGAAGCGTACCGGACTACACGGGTAGGCCTATCAGGAGGGGCCTCTTACAGCATTAATGGACCGATACGTTTACAGGCAGATGCTACATTTTCCCTGGGAAGGCTGGAGTGGCAGCAGGATAGTGGGAGAACAAACCAGAACACAGTAGACCAGGATTTATATGGGCAGCTGGATGTACCTGGTATCTCTGCCAGCATCAGAATTTTTAATAGGATTTCTACCCAATTAGATAATGAAAATAAAATCTCTCTGAGAGGAACTTTCTCGTTTTTGCCTAAAAAGCCTACCTACCAACTAGTAGAAGAAGTAGAAGTAGATTCGTTGGGGGTGAATAAGGTGCTGACTGAAAAGCCGCTAAAAGAGCCTGATGATAATTCTCCTAACCGAGCAGATGCTTTTTCTTCTCCTTTGACCTTAAGTGGAGAATATGATCAGTTTAGCCTAAATCCATCTCTCTTTCAGACCTTCTTCAAACCGAGGGGAAGTAATACATTTCAAGGGAACAGGGACCTGAAAAACCAAAATCTAACCAGGGTATCTGCCAGGTTAAGGTATACAAGACCAGCTAAGATCAGGAATGAGGTGGACACTCTGCTGAGTAGCTTTTTTGAGGTAAAGGGGTTTTTCTCCCGTATGGGGCGGCCTATCTATTATGATACGGAACTCCAACCCCTTCAGGCTGCGACAGGTGAAAATGTAACCTGGGTAGGGGCAGAGGCCAGTTTCAGGACCAGGATATTTTGGAATATTTACACTCGCGGGAAGGTAGCCGTACAACAAGGGAGTAGCTCCGCCTCCACAGAATCTCCTCTAAGCCGATACGCAGAAAATATTCCAGATGCATACGGGACACTTTCTGTATTCTACCAAAGTACTAGCTTAGACATTGCAGATCTTATGCGGATTGGGTTTGATATACATGCTAACTCATCCTTCAATGGGATGACAGTTGATCCACTTTCCGGAGAATTTTTCCCCGCAAATTATGAGGTGCCCGGCTTTGCCAGAGTAGATGCCTACTTTGCGCTGAGGATTAAACGCACTTATGCATACCTGAAGGCGTCTAATGTCTCAGAAGGATTTCCCCAACCGGTCTACTTTACTACGCCTCTCTACCCTATGCTCCAGCGTACCCTTACAGTAGGAGTGAATTGGTCATTCTTTGACTAATATCCTTGCATGTATTTAATGGCAGATAAGACATAAACCCCTGCTGTTTCTGTCCGCAAGCGATTTTCTCCCAGGCTGACCTCCTGGAAACCAGCTGCTACTGTCTCCTGGATTTCCGCTTCACTAAAATCTCCCTCGGGACCTATCATGATCTGCATAGTAGGAGAGGCTTGAATCTCAGTTTGATAGGTAGATAAGGCAGCCTTAGCCTGACAGTGAGCGATTATTTTCACTGATGTTTCATCTACTTGTGTGGACAGATACTCCTGAATGGGAATAGCCTCTTGAAGGATAGGGAGAAAAGACCTTTTAGCTTGCTTGGTAGCTGATAGAATGATCTGCTCTAATCTTTGATGCTTGTACTTGAAGAATTTAATGGTGTGATCACAAATGATAGGAGTAATTTCATTTACCCCAAGTTCTACCGCTTTCTCTATCATCCACTCAAACCTGTCCTTTAACCTAAGGGGGGATACAGCCAGCTGGAGAGAGGAGGATTTTTCTCCCCAGCCTGTGAATGTATGTAGAATGTCCAGGACTACTGCCTGCTTTCCAGCCTGGGTAACGGTAGCTTCAAATGCAGTGCCCTTTCCATCTATGCACATAAGCTGATCACCCACTTTATGCCTCAATACCTGGACAGCGTGCTTAGCCTCCTGCCCGCTGAGGGACAGTTGATGTTCATCTAGCCT
The DNA here is from genome assembly GCA_039026975.1 of Bacteroidota bacterium. Lineage (GTDB taxonomy): Bacteria > Bacteroidota > Bacteroidia > J057 > J057 > JBCBKZ01. The sequence continues at coordinate 8,584 of JBCCLI010000131.1, forward strand.
GCTAGCAAAAAATATCTGCATAAAGTTAAGGTGAGGATTTCTACTCAATATTACCTTCTCCATTCTCCGCTGTCAACATCTAGGAGAATTTTTATGCCTTGAAAGCTAATTAGGCAGGCTGTAGCTGACAGTTAGGTGATTTTAGTAACTTCGCGCGAACATGGTCTTTCTTCTTTTATGATAAAACGATTGATTCGGTTAGGGGTGGGTGGATTTCTGATCCTTATGTCTTTTTCTCTGCTAGGGAAAGATACCCTTACCTATGAGCTGGAAGCTCTATGGAACCTGGACCAAAACTGGAAAGATGTAGAGGGAAGAGAATACCAAATCCCTTTTTGGAATGAAGATAAGTCTGAATGGGAAGTCTCTCTTACGTTCTCGCTTCCGTGCTCTCCTGATGATACTGTTTATCTGTGGTTCGAGCGGCTCATATGGCAGGCAGAGATAGAGTTTAATCAATACTATGTAAACGTAAGCCGTACCCCTTTTCAGGGCTTCGCTATTCCGCTCTCCCCTGACTGGTTTCAGGAAGAGAATAAGCTTAAGGTGAGTCTCATCCAGGTAGATTTCAGGAAGATGTATCCCCCTCGCTTTCTGGGGATACTGGATGGCGTGTACCTACTAAATAAGGAACAGCTAACTCAGTGGCAGGCAGATATTCTCCCTCGGGCAGAAATGGCAGATACTGTGGCTATAATAGCTCCTTACTATGGGGAAAATGTATACGGCTTTGATAGAAGCCTTGCCCTTAGAAATCTACTTCCTGTGATTAATGAGCGATTAAAACATATATATTTCGCCTATGAACCAGACAGGGAACTAAGGTATCTTTGTAAGGAATTAGGGCTGATTCGTGTGGATTCTCTCACGGAGGATACACAAGTGGCTTGGGTGCACGCATATAAATATGAGGCTAGTACTTTTCCTTATCCTACAGAATTCTGGCTGGATGAACGTGGAAATAGGAGTAGTGGATACGGCACCTTCAGGTCTTTGAACCAAGCTTCTATCCAGGAAGATCCTCAGGGATATAGTTTGGGATTAGTATTGATGATGTGCTTTCCTGTCCTGGGCTTGTTTATCATGAAGCTGTTAAATCCTGCCTTTATTCAGTCCCTTCTTGGTTTGTTCATAAGCCCTAAGCTATTCATAGATACATTTGTAGAGTCTACCTACTCAAACTTGGGACTCCTCTTTATTCTTATTCTCATGAAGGTACTGGCATTAGCCTTCTTTCTTTCCTTGCTTCTATATTATGTGAGTATGGAGAATCAGTGGGGGGTGCTGAGCCTGTTAAAGACTTCAAGCCTGGCAGGTAATTTCTTCTACGGAACCCAAACTCTTAGTGGGCTATTTTGGAAGAGTATGCTCTTACTAAGTGCATGGGTAGGGGTTCAGTATATCCTTTTGAGTATCATAGGGGCTGTGTATAGGATTAAAAACTTAGCTATGGGCGTTTTTAATTTGGAAATAGTAGGGGGATATCCGCTCATACTATTTTTGTCCATCCCACTAAGTCTAATGTTTTTTACCCCCTCTTTATGGGGTGGGGTATGGAAGTGGGTATTGATATTACTTTTACTCACCTATTTCTTACGTAAAATCTATGTTCAATATGTAGGGTTAGATAGGCTCTTTACATTTTCCTATGGGATGAAAATTTTATATATTTGCGCCTTTAATATGCTACCATACATCATATGGTTGTAGTATTTGTGAAGTGTGATACATGCACGTAAGAATAGGAACTAGAGGCAGTAAATTAGCCCTTTGGCAGGCAAGATTAGTGCAGAGGAAGCTAGAAGAAGCCGGATTACAGTCAGAGATAGTGGAGATTGAAACAGTGGGGGACCAGGTGCAGGGTGTACCCCTGCATGAAGTTGGTGGCGTGGGGTTATTTACTAAAGCACTGGATAAGGCGTTAATGGAGCGTGCAGTAGATATTGCGGTTCATAGCGCTAAAGATATACCCTCTGTTATAGAAGACGAGCTGGAGATAATAGCCTTCCTGGAAAGAGAAGACCCCAGAGACGTGTTGCTGGCAACTTCTGAAGAAGTTTCTCTAGAGAACCTATCTAGGTCATGGGTAGTAGGTACTTCCTCCTTACGTAGATCAGCTTTACTAAAAAACTACTTCCGGCATGTAGAGGTAAAAGATATCCGGGGAAATGTAGATACCCGCGTGGATAAGCTGGAAAGTGGGGCATATGATGCCATTATGCTTGCTTATGCAGGTGTCAAAAGAATGGGTTTTGAATCTTTGATAGTGCAAAAATTTAATATCCATTCTATTACTTCGGCAGTAGGTCAGGGTGCCATAGCTATTATGGCTTCAAAAAAATCTAAATATACAGACGCTATTCAATCGATTCTGAATCATAGAGAAACCGAATTAGCACTCCGCTGCGAGCGGTCTTTCCTGAGAACCATAGAGGGAGGATGTAAGGTTCCTGTATTTGGGTATGCCCACGTACAGGGAGGTGCTATCTATTTTCATGGCGGTATGGCCAGAGAAGATGGTTCTGAGGTGTTTCGTGAAAAGGTAGAAGGCGCTGTAGAGAACGGGATAAAGCTTGGAAACAAAGTAGCCCAAGTCATATTGAATCAAGTAAACTCATAATTCTCAGGTGCATGGACCCGAAGAAAATCAATAGTATTTTAATTTCTCAACCAGCTCCCTCAAGTAAAAATTCTCCTTATTTTAGACTGGCTGAAAATTATAACATTGATGTCCAGTTCAGGAAATTTATCCAGGTTGAAGGGGTAAGCCTCAATGATTTTAGAAAGCAGGGAATACAGCCCTTAGACTTTTCTGCTGTGATTTTTACCAGCAAAGTAGCTGTAGATCATTTTTTCAGGCTTATGGAAGAAATGAGGGCAGAGATGCCACCTGACACCAAGTACTTCTGTGTGAGTGAGGCTACTTCCAAATATCTGCAAAAATACATTGTCATTAGGAAGAGAAAGCTGTTTGTGGGAGATAGAACAGCGATGGACTTAGCGCCCTATGTGCAGAAGCACAAATCAGAAAAGTTTCTCTTTCCCTGTAGTAATATCCACCATAGGAAGCTTCCTGACTTCATGAGAGAAAAGGAAATGGATATAACAGAATCAGTGATCTATGAGACAGTAGCTAGTGATCTTTCGGATCTTAGTGATGTGACATTTGACTTGATTTGTTTCTTCTCTCCTTCCGGGCTGCAGTCTTTATTCAAGAATTTCCCTGATTTCCAGCAAAATGATACGAGAATAGGGGTATTTGGACCCACCACAGCTAAAGAAGCGCATAAAATGGGACTGGATGTAGTAATAGAAGCTCCCAGACCTAATGTGCCTTCTATGACAGCAGCCATAGAATCTTATTTAAAGGAAATAGGGCAAGAAAGATTATAGGTGATCCGGTAGTAGAGAATAAGAGATAACAGAACAGAAAAATTCTGGTTATCTATGATATATACTAGCACAGCTTCCTGAATTATAGGAAAATTCGAAGAAGAAAGTAGGGGCGAATGCTTATTATTTGTCTTTACAATAGTATATTACCATGTATACTGGTTGGTCTGTTAGTATGTAGATAGATGAACAGACATAGAACGTATAAATTCTCTACGATTTCTAGCTTATGTTGAAGAAAGGTTTCCTGCTCATTGGGATTTTATGCATACTGGTTCTTCAGGGTATCTCTCAGGTGTTCATCCAGAACACCCTCTACCCATATAACCGGTTTGTGTATAACCCTGCTGCTGCGGGAACGTCAGAAGGGACTCAACTTGCTTTGATGGGAAGGTTGCAGTGGCTGGGGATAGATGGCGGACCTAGACTTGTAACGGCTTCTATAAACACACCTTTAGAAAGACTTCAGTCAGGAGTAGGCATACATTTCATTTTAGATGAGTTAGGTCCATTATCTACTACGGGTGCTAACGCCTCCTATGCCTACCACTTTCAGCTACGCCCAGGAGATGTAACTTCTCCTCGTATAAGCATAGGGGCCTCAGCTGGAATTCTTCAAAAGAGAATAGACGGGTCTGACTTTATATACGATCAGACGGGCGGGATAGATCCTGTAGTCCCTACCACCAATAACAGCACCATAGTCCCTAATTTAGCAGCAGGAATTTACTTGACATTACCGGATGATAGGTTATTTGTGGGACTATCTGGTCAGGACTTATTAGAGCCATCACTTGAAGATTTATTGGGAGTAAGTGGTATAGGAGAGGATTCTAAAGTCAGCAGGTCATTTTACCTGATGGGTGGATATAGGATTGACCTTCCTGGAAGAGATATTACCATACAGCCTACCTTCATGGGAAGGGCAGAGGGAAGCTTTTCCTCCTTCCAGTTTGACTTGAGTACCTACGTACATATACGGTCTTTAATTACATTGGGAGTTTCTCACAGATTCTATAATGATTCCTTTTCTGGGATGGCAGGATTTAGAATTACAGAGAACACTTTCTTGGGGTATGCTTTTGACTACACAGTGTCAGATTTGAATGCAAATGGGGATTTATCCTCCCATGAAATCTTTCTATCTTACACTTTCAGAACGGCAAAAAGAACAAAAGGTCCATTGGATAACGTGATAAAGAAGCCAAGATAAGGGCTTAAGTAGTAAGCTATATTAACCTGTTAATTGGCTGTGTTAAGAAAAAATGGATATTACTTTTAAATAATTCAATATTGTTCCTAAAATAGCGTAATAAAGGTTCAAGACTTTTTCTGTTGCGGCATGAATTATGCAGGAAGAGTATAAATATATGACTAAACGGTCATATTCAAGTAGAATGTATACTTATTGAAACTAGTGTAGAAAATGAAAAAGGTATTTTTCTCGCTCACCGTCTTAGCGATCTTTGCTACCGGCTGCGGTTTATTCGGAGGAAAAGGTACCGGCCACCATGGGGAACTGACTGGGGTCATTGACAGACCTGAATGGGATCAGTATCGACCTATGGGAATGGTCTACATCCCACCAGGAAGCTTCCATATGGGGCAGAATGATCAGGATGTGCCTTACTCACAGATTGCCCGGAAAAAGCAAATTACGATCAGTGCGTATTTCATGGATGAAACTGAGATTACTAATAACCAGTATCGCCAGTTTGTCTATGGTCCCGCCTCTGATGAAGCAAACGCTTTCCAACAAAATGGCGCCCGTGATACAATTGATCCAGTAGTGATGGAAATCATCATGCCGGACACAACTGTATGGACAAGAGATTTCGTGTACGCTTACAATGAGCCTATGATGGAAAATTATTTCTGGCATCCAGCCTTTGATGATTATCCGGTAGTAGGGGTAAACTGGTATGCGGCCCAGGAATTTTGTAAGTGGCGTACAGCTCACCTAAATCAGTATAGAGAAGAAAGAGAGCTGGCTCCTATGCCTAGCTTTAGGCTTCCTTCCGAGGCTGAGTGGGAGTACGGTGCCAGAGGGGGATATGAGCATAAGCTCTATCCATGGGAAGGCCCTTATTTAAGAAATTCTAAAGGATGTTTCCTTGCCAACTTTAAGCCCGGTAGAGGAGACTACATCGCAGATAATTTTGAATATCTCGCTCCTGCAAGATCATATTTTCCTAATGACTATGGCTTGTTTAATATGCCTGGCAATGCGGCAGAATGGTGCCAGGATGATTTTGCAGAAACTGGATATACCTATGCGCACGACTTGAACCCAGTATTTTATGATCAGCGTTACAGTGATGATGATCGTGCACCAGGAGGTGCCAAGATCAAGAAGGTGACGCGTGGTGGATCATGGAAAGACATAGGATATTTCCTATCGTGTGGAACGCGTACATATGAGTATGCTGACACAGCGAAGTCGTTTATTGGGTTCCGTTGTGCAGTTACTGTGATCGGTAGATCAGGTGCTGCCGGAGGTTTCTAATCAACCATCCACACTATTTATTGCAAAAGTAAACTAGGTACCCCACAGGTTTTCCGCAAAGGGGTTGGCAATGCTCAATAGTAGTATTTCATTATTCTTAAACAAACACTGAATAACATTTTAAGGAGAAGTAAAAAATGGCAAGGAAAAAAGGATTCTTAAAATCAAGTTCTGGCAAGAAAGTCATGAACTTTATATATGGTGCAGCAGCAGCTGTGGTAATTGTAGGGGCATTATTCAAAATTCTACACTGGACTGGTGCTGACACAATGCTGATTGTGGGAATGTTCACAGAGGCCTTTGTATTCCTCGTTTCCGCTTTTGACGCACCAGCGGATGAGTATGAGTGGGAAAGGGTATATCCTGCATTAGCTGATGAGTCCGCAGCGGCTCCTGAAGCACTGGATACTTCCTGGACTAAGTCTCTAAACCAGCTTGATGGAAGCGTCTTCGGAGAACTATCCGGAACTCTTCAAGATCTGAATACAAATGTAAATAAACTTTCTACTGTAGCTGATGCTGCTGACGCAACAAATGCTTATGCGGTGAAAATAAAAGAAGCTACTAATAAAGTTGATTCTTTAAACAGAAGCTATGGGGTAGCAGTGGATTCTATGTCCAGCTTTGCTAATGCAGCTACAGATGCCAAAGCTTACCACACTCAGGTACAAACTATCACTAAAAATCTGAGTTCCCTAAACTCTATCTATGAGCTTGAGCTGCAAGATGCCAAGACACACCTAAAGTCATTAAACCAGTTTTACGGTAGTATGACAGAGGCTATGTCCAGCATGACTGAAGCCAGCAAAGATGCAGAGCAGTACAAGCAGGGAATGCAGATTCTCAATAGAAATCTACAGAGACTGAACACAGTCTATGGTAATATGCTAACCGCTATGTCCGG
>JBCCLI010000132.1:0-15364 GCA_039026975.1 Bacteroidota bacterium
GGATAATTATCTGGAATTTTTCTGTAAGCTTCCTTTAATAATTCTTTTGGACTTAACTCCCGATCATAAATAAATACTTGGCCCAGCTGATAAGGCTTGGGCTGAAGGAGTAATTCCAGCTCTGTACGCTTTAAGGATAAAAAGATGGTCTTGGAGGCATACCCTATGCTACTGATCTCTAATTGGAGTGCCTCTTGCTCAAGAAGTAGCTGGGGTACCTTCAGAATAAACATACCCTCCTCATTAGAAATGGTAGCTATTCTATGCTCACTCACCTTCAAGGTAGCGTATGGAATGGGCTGCTTACTATCCTTGCCCAGGACGGAGCCGGTAAAGAGAATAACCTGTGCCTGGGTAGACATGCTCAGCACTATCAAGCTTAGCAGAAACCCCGCTGTAGGAGAATACTTACACATAAATCCCCTGATGTAATCCGTGATGAAAGTAGCAGCCATATGAGCAGAATACTTAATTATATAGGTAAGAATTTATTATCTCTTTTCTTTTTGCCAGAAATCTTACAAATCTATCACTCTAATTCACATAAAAATACTACGCTATTTAGCAGACAATTTTGACTAAATACTCATATTTTAAGATGATTAAGACAGCTAAGTCCTTACAATCAGTATATTACGACCCAATAAATCTAGTCTAAACATATTCCACAGGATCTACTACCAGCCCATTTACATTTTTAAATATGTAAGATTTTAATAAACCTAATGGTCTTTTAGTATATATATTTTTCAAGACCCGACGTTCTAATCATGTACATTAAACAAGAGAAAGTCTACCGGAGAGAAGCTCCGGCCAAATTCCAGGAACAAACGTTAATGCAACTCACACCATGAGTCTGAATGTTACTGTACATGATGAAACTTCCAATGGAAGTATCCTAAACTTGCTCAAAATCACCTTACATCAAAAACAACTTTCCGTAAAAGAACTCATCCGTATCAGGGTTTATCAAGAAGTTCAGAACTACAACACTAAACGTACCAGATGTTACAGAGGGCTCGTTCAGCCTGAAGGGTCAGAACCCGTCATTAATGGATATAGGCTGAAGAGGAGGTACAAGCTAAATCCTGAGTTGATCTTTAAAAATGCTTTACGCTCATTTGAACAAAAAGGATTCTCAATTCTAGTAAATGAGCATCCCGTAGAAGACCCCAATGAGAAGATAGAGGTAGGTACGGAAACAAGGCTTAGTTTTTTGTGCTCGTATAATTAACATTAGTAGCGATAGTAGGTACGGCTGCCATTTATTTATGGCAGCCGTTACTATTTTTGAATCCTCTACTTACTATTTACGTAAGGAAGCAACACAACCCTGTTACAAACACTCTTGTTTACTTTAGCGCGGTGCACCTGCTAACATCTCCACAGCCGTAAGGAAGCAGCTAGAGAGAAGCCAAACAAAAAATCCGTCAAACCTTAATAGTTTTCTTAATTTGGTCAGCACTAACTATTATTTATGTTCGAGTTGTTTTTATGGGGGGTGGTTTTCCTTTTTTCTTTAACTACCTTAATCATTGCAGCAGACTTCTTTATTAAAGCCTCTGAAAATATGGGGGTCTACTTAGGCATACCCCCCTTCATAGTAGGTGTTACCCTAGTAGCCATAGGCACCTCTCTTCCTGAATTAATTACCTCCATTTTAGCAGTTACAGAACAAGTCCCTACTCTGGTCTTAGGAAATGTAGTAGGATCGAACATAGCTAATCTTTGTTTGGTCCTGGGGATTATGGGCATTATGGCTAAAAAGATTGAGTTGAATTTTAATGTGATGAAGGTTGATCTTCCCATGCTTATAGGCTCTACTTTCCTATTAGCTGTATGTGTGTGGGATGGGACTTTTTCCCTATTTGAAGGGGTACTGTTTTTAGTGGCCCTGATCATTTACCTCAGTTATGTATTCACTTTAAATAAGTCTGAAGAAATTCAGGCTACAGCTACGCCAGGTTCCAGTGAAAACTTCTCATGGAAACAGCCCATTACCCTCCTCCTTAGTGCCATCATCATTTATTTCTCAGCCAAGTGGAATGTAGAGTCTATTAAAAATCTAGCTGATCTACTGATGATTGGGACTGAGTATATAGCACAGACTGCAGTAGCTTTAGGGACGTCTCTTCCTGAACTAGTAGTGTCAGTAGTAGCCCTCAAAAATAACAATGCAGAGATAGCCGTAGGGAATGTCATGGGTTCCAACATCTTCAATATTTTTGCCGTCATGGGCATTCCAAGAATGTTTGGCATGCTAACAGTTCCTGAGTCCATGCTGGTAACTAGCGTCCCTATCATGGTGGCTGTTACCATCCTGGCATTCTTTGTCATACAGGATAAAATGATCAACAGGTGGGAGGGATGGATTCTACTCCTATTTTATGTCCTCTTTATAGGAAATCTGTTTTTAAACTGAGGTTAATTACGCTCGTAATTATATCTATCTCCGGGCATAAACTTAGGAATCTCTACCTGAGCACCTACTACCATAGCACGAGAAAAGAAGCCCCTTACATCTCTCACAAATAAATCAGCCTCTTCCTTACTCATGAAATCTCCCATTCTCACTCGGTAGGCAGGATTTATATGAGTAATTCTGGTTCTCAAGTGGCTATACAAGCGTAAGGCCCTGGCCTGGGCGGCAGTAGCAGCACTTCTACTAGGCCCTACATATACCTGGATTTTCCACCCCGGAGCAGTAGTAGTTCGTTCATTAATCTTCTTATGCTTTTCTATCATCTCCCCTAATACTGGTTCAGCATCAATGAAAACTTTCTCCCCATTTTTGAAATAGGCATCTAGCTTAGGCGCCTGGCCCGTTCCTGTTACCTGAGTACTGGGTTGAGAAATATTCACATTCTGAGGCATCTGGAAATCATAATATTCCCGAAACTCCTTAACACTTTCTTGCTCGTAACGGAAATAGCTCTCCTGACCTTGTTTATTCTTTCCCCCTATAGGATCAGTGGGATCTGCTGAAAGACTCAGGGTCAAGCTACTAAAGATGATAAGAACAAAGATTTTCATAATGCGGATTAAAACTGATGGTAATCTTATATACCCAATAATATTGCCAAAGATGCCAAATGTTTGTTGCTTCTTCAAATCATCATAGCTCAATGGTAAACCCTGCGTAAACTTTTTGGCCTATCAGGCAGTATAAGAATGATACCTGGTGTATATATCTTTTCTAAAAAATTTCTATCAGAAAGTGGTTACGATTTAGACAAGGATGTAATTTATTAGCAATTGATGCAACTAATATGAGAAAAGTAGCATCATTGATACACCAAACTATCTTCTCGGAACTATGAAATTTCTAAGGATCATTATCATACTTGCCTTAGCAAGCAGCTTAAGCTCCTGCGTGGTAGGTAATAGAAATATGGAAAGCGGTACTACCCTGATAGAATCCGTAGACCGGGAAAATGAAAAATCTATAGGAGGTTCATCTGGAAGCTCCTCCTCTCTTACCTATCACTTTAGTATCCCTGTAGGAAAAAGGAAAATTACCTGGAGCTGGTAGAGAGGAAAAGGGATATTTGAAATTGTAATCTTTTTCCCTAAATTCGCGTAATATTCAATAAGAATAACCAAATAAAGGGCCAAGGCCCTTTATTTTTTTGCCATGCTTCAACAAAGCATAATTGATCAAATTAAACGTTCTATTGTAGAAGAATATCCAGATGTCTTCATTGTGGATATCTCCTACAAGAAAGGTAGAATGGGGCTTTTGTCTATAAAGATTGATACAGATGAAGGCATTTCCCTAGCTACTTGTACCCAAGTGAGTCGGTCAGTTTCTCGGTGGTTAGATGAGCAGGAGTTAGATGATGATGCTTTCCGCCTGGAGGTTTCCTCCCCCGGTGTGGGGTTTCCACTGAAACTGAGAAGACAGTATCCCCAAAATATAGGGCGGAAATTACGCGTAACGTTAACTTCAGGTAGACAGGAAGAAGGCACACTCCTAAAACTGGATGAAGAATTCTTATACCTGGAAAAAGTCAAAAAGAAAAAGAAAAAATATAAGGAAGAAGATTCCATTATCACGCTTCCTTTTGATGACATAAAAGAGTCTGTTGTTGTTCTTCCGTTTTAAATAGATATGGCAAGAAAAAAAGTAGTAGATACCAAGATCAACTTAGTGGAGGCCTTCACGGAGTTCTCCAGATACAAAAATATTGACAGGGCTACCCTCATGGGTGTCCTGGAAGAGGTGTTTAGAACCATGATCAGAAAGCAGTATGGTTCTGATGAAAATTTTGAGATAATTGTAAACGTAGATAAAGGGGACATTCAAGGGTTCCGCGAGCGAGTAGTAGTAGAGGATACAGAATTAGAAGATGAAACCCGCCAGATTCCCCTGAGTGATGCCTTAGAGATAGATCCTGATTATGAAGTAGGAGATGACCTGGCTGAAGAGATTAATTTTTTCGACTTCGGGAGGAAAATCATTCAAACTGCTAAGCAGACCCTCACCCAAAAAATCAGAGACCTGGAAAAAGCCTCTATTATAGAGCAGTATGAAGAAATGGTAGGGCAGATCATTGTGGGAGAAGTTTATCAGGTATGGAGAAATGAAATTCTGGTTCTCCATGAGGGAAATGAGCTTACGCTTCCCAGGACTGAGCAGATCCCAAAGGATATGTTCAGAAAAGGAGATACGCTAAGAGCTGTCATCCTGGAAGTAGGCATGAAAAATAACAACCCCAGGATTGTTATTTCTAGAGCAGCTCCCCTATTTCTGGAAAAGCTCTTCGAACAAGAGGTACCTGAAATTTTTGATGGGCTCATAACCATAAAAGGGATAGTGAGAGAGCCGGGAGAAAGAGCAAAAGTAGCTGTAGAAAGCTATGATGACCGCATTGATCCCGTGGGGGCATGTGTGGGGATGAAAGGTTCTAGGATACATGGAATAGTAAGAGAGCTCAGAAATGAGAACATTGACGTCATCAGTTATACCTCTAATCCCACCTTGTATATTCAGAGAGCCTTAAGTCCTGCTAAGATTTCTTCTATCAGGTTAGATGAAGAAGGAGATACCTCTCAGGTTTACTTAAAGCCCGAGCAGATTTCCCTCGCCATTGGAAAAAATGGTCTGAATATAAAATTGGCTGGAAAATTGACAGGATACCAGATAGACGTCTTCAGAGAACTAGACCCAGATGAGGAGGATGTAGATCTGGAAGAATTCTCTGATGAGATAGAACAGTGGATCATAGACGAGTTGAAGAGAATAGGATGTGATTCAGCTAAGAGTGTCTTGAATCTGTCTGAAGATGAACTAGAAAGGAGATCAGACTTGGATAAAGAGACCATCATGAGTGTCTTAGGTGTCCTAAGTGCTGAATTCGAGGACGAATAAAGAGCTGATCTGTCTCCAAGTTTTAGGTAAAGTAATGTTTTTCGGAAGAACTTTACGTTCAGATAGATATTGCTAAAACCTAGTAAGAAATATATTTTCACCTTAATAGGTATAGGAATATATTGATACCATGTTTATTTTTGCTTGTTGATAAAGCAAGTGGGATAGCTTTGCTGTCCCTTGATTTTCATTTGTCTAGGGTTTTAATTTAACAAAGTAGAGCCAAAAAAGCGATAACTCAATCCAGTAAAGAAAGCGAATGGCAGAAGTTAAGAAGCGAATTTACAGGTTATTTAAAGTAGCGAAAGAACTCAATGTTGCCTCAAGCACACTGGTAGAGCATCTGAAGGAAAAAGGCCATGATGTGGATAATAGTCCCAATACTAAGCTTCCTTCTGAGCTCTATGATATTCTATTGAAAAAATTTGCTTCAGATAAAGTCGTTAAAGAAAGAGCCGAGCAGCTCATAGAAAAACAGAAAGAAAGCAGAGGTCCTAAAGAAGACGGACTGGAAGAAAAAGCGAAAGAAGAGACCATTTCTGCTGCTGACCTAAGAGAAACATTCCAACCGAGAAGAAAGAGAAGAAGATCTCCCGACACAAGTACGGTAGATACTCCTAAAGTCATGCCCACTCCGTCCGCCCCTCCCGCAAAAGAACCTACAACTCCTCCTGTGGAGGAAACTAAAGTGCCTGAAGAAAGTACACCGGCCATAAAGGTTGTAGGGAAAATAGATCTAGATAAGATAGATCCTAAGAAAGCTAAAACTACTAAGAGTTCTAAAACGGCAGAACCTCCTGTTGAAAAGCCTAAGGCTATAGAAGAAATTCCTCCACAAGAAGAGGCTCTACCAGCTCCAGTAGAAGAAAAAACAGATACAGCCGCTGAAGAAGTACCAGCAGTTGTGAATGAAGAGCCTGCTCCACCTCCTGCAGAAGTGGAAGAAGTAGCGAGTCCCCCAATAGTAGAAGAAGGAGAAGAAATAGAAGGAGAAGACGGAGAAATCATACGTGCAGGAGATAATGCACCTAGGCTATCAGGTCTCAAGGTGATGGGTAAAATTGACCTGCCTACTCCTGGTGGAAAGAGGAAAAGGCCCAGAAAAGGAAATAAAGATAAAGAGAATGAAGGGGGGGCTAAAACACCAGCTAACACCTCAGCAGATGCTAAATCCCAAACACCCGCTAAGGGTCAAGAAGCCGCCAAAGCTGGAGGAGAGGAGACAGATGATAAAAAGAGAAGGAAAAGAAGAAGAAAAAGAAAAAGAAAGGGAGAAGGAGAAGGCGGTAATAACCAGCAGTCCAGAAGTAATAATAATAATCGCAGCGAGGTAAGGAAGAAAAAGGAAAAGCCTACCAAGCAGGAAGTAGACCAGTCCATTAAGCGTACCCTTTCCAGAATGGGCCAAGGATCTTCCAGAAGGAGGCAGCAACTCCGTAGGGCTAAGCGTGATGAGGTAGCAGCCAGAAGAGAGCAGGAGCTTCAGGAAATGGAGGCACAGTCCAAAGTCCTTGAAGTTACCGAGTTCATCACGGCTAACGAGTTTGCTAATATGATCAGCGTCCCAGTGAATGAGATTATAACTAAATCATTCATGCTTGGAATGATGATCTCTATTAACCAGCGTCTGGATGCGGAGCTGCTGACCATTATAGGAGAGGAGTACGGATATGAAGTAAAACTCATAGATGTAACTGAAAGTGAATTTGAAATTATAGAGGAAGCAGATGATCCGGCTGACCTGGAGCCAAGAAGTCCCATTATTACCGTTATGGGGCATGTTGACCACGGGAAAACTACCCTGTTGGATAACCTTAGAAAAGCAAATGTAGCGGCAGGAGAAGCTGGAGGTATAACCCAGCACATAGGTGCCTACGAGGTGAAGTTAGGAAGCGGGGAGAGAGTTACCTTCCTGGATACCCCTGGACACGAAGCCTTTACCGCTATGCGTGCCAGAGGGGCTAAGGCTACAGATGTAGTGATTATTGTAGTAGCAGCAGATGATGCTGTTATGCCTCAAACAAAAGAAGCCATCAACCATGCGGAAGCGGCAGAAGTGCCTATCATTTTCGCAATTAATAAAATTGATAAAAATGGCGCTGACCCTGAGAGAATCAAAGGGCAGCTAGCTGAACTGAACTATCTGGTAGAAGACTGGGGGGGTAAAGTTCAGTCTCAGGAGATTTCAGCTCTTAAGGGTACTAATGTACAGGAGCTACTAGAAAAAGTGATTCTGGAAGCAGAATTACTGGAACTTAAAGCTAACCCGGACAGAACGGCTAGTGGTACAGTCATTGAATCCCGTGTAGATAAAGGTAGGGGTAGTGTAGCTACTATGCTGGTGCAGAATGGAACCCTCAGAGTAGGAGATGAAATGGTAGCTGGCGTGCACTACGGAAAAGTAAGAGCCCTCATAAACCAGAATGGTAAAAGAATAGATGAAGCTGGTCCTTCCACCCCTGTACAGGTGCTTGGACTAGGCGGTCAACCTACTGCTGGAGACTCCTTCTACATTTTTGAGGAGGATGGAAAGGCCAAGCAGATCTCACAAAAACGGCAGGAGCTTTACAGAGAGCAGCAGCTTAGAAATACTAACCGTATTACCCTGGAAGAAATTGGACGTAGACGCGCCTTAGGAAACTTCGAGGAGTTAAACGTACTTATTAAAGGGGATGTGGACGGTTCAGTGGAAGCACTTTCAGGCTCACTCTTGAAGCTATCTACAGATGAGGTACAAGTAAATATTCTCACGAAAGGAGTAGGAGCTATCACAGAAGGAGATGTTCTCCTGGCTTCAGCTTCTGATGCGGTTATCATTGCCTTTAACGTAAGACCTAACTCACAAGCACGTAAGCTGGCAGAAAAAGAAGCCATAGACATACGTACTTACAGCGTCATCTATGATGCTATAGATGATGTGAGAGATGCATTAGAAGGCCTTCTATCGCCTGAGTTAAAAGAAGAGATCAACGGTACAGCAGAAGTGAGAGAAGTCTTCAAGGTATCCAGAGTAGGTACAGTAGCAGGTTCCATGGTTACCTCAGGTAAGGTGTATAGAAATGATCCTGTGAGGGTGATCCGAGATGGAGTGGTTATCTATGACAGCATCCTAGCTTCTCTAAAGCGTTTTAAAGATGATGCAAAAGAAGTGGCCGCCGGGTATGAATGTGGTATCATGGTAGACAGCTACAATGATGTAAAAGTGGGAGACGTCATAGAATCCTACAAAGTGAATGAGGTACGTAGAAAACTGAAAAGAAACTAATAAAGGGAGGTATACTTCCTCCCTTACTTCCCTGACAAGAAGAAAAGCATCCTACATCCTAAGTTCCATTAACACCCTCACATGCAAGTAGCAGATATAGCCAGTTGCCTGGAAGACTGGGCACCTCCCCACATGGCTGAATCCTATGATAATGTGGGCCTTCTGGTAGGAGATCCAGAAATGAAGATCCAAGGCGTATTAATAAACCTGGACATGACCCTTCCTGTGCTGGAAGAGGCCCGTATCAAGGGGCTAAACATGGTCATCGCACATCATCCCATCTGGTTCAGTAAAAGAAATAGACTGGTAAAAGGTGATTACGTGAGTAATGCCATTCTCTATGCTGCCAAGTATGACATAGCTTTATATGCCATTCATACAAATCTGGATAACCTCAGAACCGGTGTTAATAAAAAGATAGCAGATCAGTTAGGCCTGACTAATCTGTCTATTCTTAAGCCCCTTCCTGCTAATCCAGAACACGGCATAGGAATGGTGGGAGAACTCTCAGAGTCTTTGGAAAAGGAGGCCTTTCTACAGCTGGTCAAAGGTAGATTTAAAAGTGGAGGGATCAGGTATGCAGATGGGGAAGTGCGTCAGATAAAAAAGGTAGCTGTATGTGGAGGATCAGGAAGTTTTCTCACTAAGGAGGCCCTGGCTGCCCAGGTAGATGCATTTGTGACCTCTGATATCACCTATCACAAATTTTTTGACAATGAACAGAAAATGTTGCTGCTGGACATAGGGCATTATGAGTCCGAGCAGTACACCTCTCTACTCATTAATGATTATTTATCAAAATTTTTTCCTAACTTTGCGATCCACTTATCTGAAATATACACTAATCCGGTTAGATACTTCTGATTTGCCTTTTAGTCGGGGCATATGATTTGTAACCTGATTTCGTATACATAGTAGGAGCGCTTGTAATACTACCGTTTCCAGTTTTGTTAACCTATATATCTTAATCAACACCATATGGATACCAATCCAGTAGCTAAAAGATTAAAATCACTGGCGTTACTTCAATTGCTAGATTCAAAACTTGACCAAATACATAGATTAAGAGGAAGTCTTCCTGAGGAAGTAAATGACTTAGAGGATGATCTTGAAGGTCTGGAGACCAGGAAAAGTCGGATAGAAGATGACATTAAACGGCTTAATCAAGACATCAGTGAGCGCAAGGCACGTATACAAGATTTCTCTGCTCAAATCAAAAAATATGAAGAGCAGCAGATGAATGTCAAAAATAACCGTGAGTATGAAGCGCTGAGGAAAGAAATAGAGTATGCTAATCTGGAGATTCTTACTTCTGAGAAAAAAATCCGTCAGTATAAAGAACAAATAGAGCAGAAAGATGGATTACTATCCAGTACCTCTGAAGCTGTAGAGGAAAAAAAGCAAGAATTAGAAGCCAAAAAGAATGAACTGGAAGTCATAGTTCAGGAAACCAAGAAGGAGGAAGAAAAGCTAAGAGGGAGAATTGAAAAGTCATCTGTAGGGATTGAAGGAAGGATTTTAAATGGCTACAGGAAAATACGTACCAATATGCGTAATGGACTAGCTGTGGTGGTTACAGATAGGAAAGCTTGTGGAGGCTGCTTTTCCATCATCCCCCCCCAAATTCACATAGAACTTAACCAGCAGAGAAGGTTAATCCACTGTGAAAACTGCGGAAGAATCCTGGTGGATGATAAGATTTTCGATGAAGCAGAGGAGGAACTTGATGCCTTGGTAAAAAGTAAATAACCCCCTCCTGAATGAAGATATGCCCCGGCAACGGTCGGGGCTTTTTTGGGTCCTTACTATACCTGTTAGCTTAAGCCACGCTTGAAACAGCTCATTCATTGGCAAAAATGCTGGATTGAAGATTCCGATAAGCTAATCTTTCGAAGAATAGCAAGCCATGGTGAGGGAAATCAAGGTAGTTCAGCTTCTTCAAGACAGGATTCTATACAAAAAGTAGTGTTTCAGATATGGTCTTAGACTATAGCGAAGTATGTCAGGTAAGCTACAAGACCTTTTTAGTAGCTTTACGTACTTATTAGCATAAGCTTCCATTTGTAATCCAATTCCCCTGCAATGAATATCTGGTTCAGATATATGCTGACCTGCTTACTATGGGTGTCTCTCATGATGCCTTCTCTTGCTTCAGAATTGAGAAAACAGATAGAGCATAATATTTCATATTTCCACTTCCAGGAAGCTTACCCCCTCATCTCCAACTTACCCAAACCTGCTTACAGGAAGTTTTACGAACAGACTATTAGGATATACCAGTACCTAGCTACACAGGATCCTGATATCTTGAATAGCTTAGAAGATAACTGGAAACCCAGTGTACACTTGATAGAGGCCCTACCTGCTGATGATAGCCTGAAGCATATTTTTCTTTCTGAGCTACATGGAAAAAGAGCCATTATAGAATTCTTATCAGGAAATTATTTCTCCACACTGGCACAGGTAAATGCCTCCAGGAGTGCACTCAAAAAAAGTGAGTCCCTCTATCCCAGCCTTCCGGAGGCCTTAAAGATCCAGGGTCTTTTCCACATAGCCTTCGGAGCAGTCCCTAAAAAGTACCAGTGGCTGACCAGGGCGTTAGGATTCCGCGGAAATATACAGACGGGTCTATCTATGCTAAAAGAGTCTTATGAAAAAGGGGGCCTCTTGCCCTTAGAGTCCCTCATCATGAGGTGTTATGTAGAGAAGAATATGCGCTCCAGACCAGAGGCAGTAGTAGATGCATTAGGGAAGGTACTCCAGCAGGACTACCCTGATAATATGCTGCTAAGGCTTTTTCAAGCTTCCTCCTATATTTCTCTTAAAAGAAATGAGAAAGCCCTGCATATTCTTAAGAATAGAAATCAGTATGCGCAAGATCCCAATATTTATTTCATCCCCTTTTGGGATTACTTACTTGGGAAAGCGCACTACTACAAAGCCCAATATCCTAGTACCCAAATATATCTTTCGGGATTCCTGAAGATCAATAAAGGATTTCTTAATAGGAAAGACGCTATGTTCAGGCTGGGTATGGCACATACACTAGCCGGTAATTATGCATCAGGTAAGGGTTATTTCCACCAGATAGCCCAAAATAGCGCTTCTCGTCTGTCAGAGGATGAGTATGCTACCTTCATGGCAGAAAAATTTTTAGAGAAAGCCCCTACAGAATTTGAACTACGGCTATTCCAAGCCAGGAATCTATTTGATGGAGGTTACTATTCTCAGACCCTAGATGTCCTACATGAGATTAATAGCCAGTCTACCCAATTAGCTAAGGCGGAACGGACAGAGTTACATTACCGCTTCGCCAGGGTGTATCATACCATAGGTAATATGCCTGAAGCACGTAAGCACTATCACCTGTGCCTGGAACAAGATCCTGATTGGCAGTTATGGCTACAAGTATATTCTCATTACTTCTTGGCAGAAATTTCCAGAAGTAGCGGAAACTTAGCCCAGGCACGTACAGAATACAAAAAAGCCCTATCCTACGATAAATACTTTTATCAGGATGGGCTTGAAAATCGTTGTAAGGTAGCGCTTGCAACACTACCCTAAGCTTATATTATTCTAGTAAGAATTTCTGGGTGGCTACTGCTCCATCAAATTCCCAAAGCATCAGATACATACCTGCTGGTTCTGATCCTCTATCCCAATCCAGTGAGAAAGTGCTCCTACCTACCTGATCATTAAATAAAGTAGCTACTTCCCTTCCTTGAATATCCATCATCCTGAGGGTTAATTTCCCAGATTGAAGAAGGTCAGCACGGAAGGTGATTCTTTCTGAAGCAGGATTTGGGTAAGGTGCTAAGATCTCTCCTAAAGTCTCATCCCATGGATTAATAGACAGTGGATTAGTTCCATTTACAATAATGGTTATTTCATCTTCCAGACTACAACCAGAAGAGTTAAATCCAGTTACTACGTAAGTAACGGTTTGCTCTGGCTTAGCAAATAATACCTCCCCCGTAGAGTCTGATAACCAGATACCGGGAGACCAACTATACTGCTCCGCCCCAAACACTTGAAGCCTTACACTGTCTCCTAAATCAATAGTGGTCTCTGCCACATTAGGATTAATGAATGTGGTAGGATTAGGAGACACATTTACAGTAACCTCATCTGTTAACTCACAGCCATTACTGAGGCTGGTAACTACTGTATAAGTAGTAGTGATGGTAGGGTTAGCTACCGGATTCGCAATCCTGCTATTACTTAAGCCAAAGCCTGGAGTCCAGGAAATATCATCAATTAGGTCTTCAGGAGCCGTGATCAGCGCTTCCAGCTGAGCAGATTCTCCCAAGCAGAGACTCTCATTAGCTCCTGCATTTAAGCTGTAAGCCACATTAGGCTGGAAGGAAAGCTGGTCTGCAATTTGGCTGGTCCCTAGCTGATTATTCACAATCAGCTGGATGATATATGTGGCTGTGTCAGGAAGGGTAAATACAGGATTTAATTCTGTAGAGGTGCCCGTATATCCTTGATCATTAGTAACTACCCAAAAGACTGAAGAAGGACAACCAGAAACGTCTTCCTCATCTATCTCGAAGTTGAAAATTACATCATTACTACAGCCGTCAGGTAGTACGGTAGAGAAATTAGCTACTGGCAGTGCGGTGGGCTGTACAGCCGCTACGGCGGCGGCAGCATCTACTCTTCCTGCTCCTAGCTTCCCTGCATCTGTAGGGTTGATAGCATCTATATTGATAGCTGTCTCCTTAAGAAACTGTTCTGCCTGATCAGGTGTTAAACAGGGATTAATAGATTTCATCAGTCCCAGTAGGCCTGCTACTACAGGCGCGGAGAAGGAAGTACCTGATTCAGGCCCATATCTTCCAGATCCTGCACTTACAGCTGTAGTTCTTATCTGTACACCAGGGGCCATAACATCTACTGAACTGTGTACAGTAGAAAAGTTAGCCACTCTATCAGTAACGGTAGTGGCTCCCACGCTTATCACAAAGGGATATGCTGCCGGGTAATTAGCTTCATCTTCTCCACTATTGCCGGAAGAAGCTACAAAAATGATCCCCTGCTGATGCCCCACTTCTATCAGCCTGGACACCGTTATGGAAAAGCCGCGCCCTCCAAAAGACATATTCACTATGTCTGCTTTGGCAGCGATGGCATAATCTATTCCTTCCAGAGAATTAGTAATGGTCAATCCCTCATCTACAGAAGCTCCCACTCCCATGATGCTACAATTAAACCCTATGGATGCTATTCCGGTCCCATTATTAGTAGCAGCTGAGGCACATCCGGCTACAGAAGTACCATGGTTGAAGTTCAGATTTCTAGGCTCTGGGTTGTTATTCCCAAAAGCTACATTGTAGCCATTCACATCATCTACAAATCCATTTCCATCATCATCTATCCCATTACCAGCTATTTCTCCCGGATTCACCCAAATATTAGGAGATAAGTCTTCATGGCTGAGCTGCACCGCATCATCTACTATGGCTATGACTACGTCTTCACTTCCCTGAGATATATCCCAGGCACCTTCAGCATTGATGACAGGTAGATAGGACTGTTCCAGGGGCCTGTAGTCATCAGGCTCAAAAAACTTGTGGTAGACAGGCACTTCCTCTGCATAATCTATGTAGGATATGGCCTGAAATTCAGATTTAAGATCAGCCCTGGCAGCTACCTCACGAAACTTAACCTCATAAATATTCTCTAGTAAAGGACTTTGGGTCTTAAAGGGATGTTTGAGATAATAGATGTCATAATCATTTACCAGACCACTTAACCCCTCAATATTTCGTAGGGCTACCTCATCAGGCGCCCCCTCAAACTCTGGTAAAATGATACCTGCATCATCTTCAACTTTTATAAAAAGACTTCCTTCTTTAAAAGTAGGAAGCGCGTCCTGGGCCCATACGCCATGTAGCCCCAGACTGGTCAACATAAGAAATAGTAAATGTGGAATTCTCATATAAAATCAATTATCGTTTCCGAATGGAATATGTACTTACTTATCCAAAGGCACAAAGCGGTTTTCTCCCTGGAATAACACTTTGGTGAAATGGAAAGTAAAGAAGTAAGTATGTTACCTGATGATGGTGTATGGAAAGAATGATCTGATGATTTACCTTTTCTTTCAGTAAATGGTACAATACAGCCTTCATACACCCTTCTTCCTGTGGGTTTCTTTATTATCAGAGTCTCATAAAGATTACTCCTAGCACGATAATAAGAACTATTCCTGCTATTAGCAGGCCTACCCGTAAAAAAGAAAATGGTTTTTTACCCCCAACTCTGGCTGTACGCCCGTTCACTGAAAAACGATAGGTTTTCCCTCTATATTTGAAAAGCCATACCCAAACCGGGATTAAAACGTGCTTGTAACTCTTGCACTCTTTAGCAGTAAAAATTTCTAGTTCATCTATGTCTTTATTTATGATCCCAGGAATTTTATCCTCCTTTAAGTCCTTAGTAAGCTCCTTATCTACAAAATCATCAGCGTCTACTAGTATTCTCACGGCCTTTCTATTATCCACTTCTGCCTCAAAACTCTCCAGGTGTTCTTGATCATAAGGAACAAACTTCTTTAAGTCTTCCGGCCATATATTTAACTCCATATAGCTCTTTTTATACGCCTCAGAGGCATTAATTTCTATATTCTCTACCTTGGTT
Organism: Bacteroidota bacterium; assembly: GCA_039026975.1. GTDB lineage: Bacteria > Bacteroidota > Bacteroidia > J057 > J057 > JBCBKZ01. The sequence goes on from JBCCLI010000132.1 coordinate 15,282, forward strand.
TCAAAATAGCCATTAGCTAATTGCGCTTCTTCTTCCTCCTCTCCTTGCTTGAGTTTCACCTTCCAGGTAGAGCGGGAAATAAC
>JBCCLI010000133.1:0-15328 GCA_039026975.1 Bacteroidota bacterium
AAAACCCCCATTCAAATCCGACTAGAAGTCTGTGGTCCTGATAATCTACTAGATAGAGAGAATGACCTTTCATTCTTTAAAGAATGGAATCCAGGTGCTAATCAGTAAGGCGTATTTGGAATCGGTTGTATTTAATTAAATGAAGGAGTGATACTAAAAAGGCTTCTCCTTTTAAGAAGAAAACCCTCTTAATTTTCCAAAGAGAAGACTTATATTTCTGCAGCATAAATTTTTATATTGAATTTCTATTTAGTAGAAAAGATGTAACATTCCTTTATCAAAATTGGATAATTAGAGGATTATACGTGTGATTGATGAGCTATATAATTTACTCAAAGAAGATGAGGTGGAAAAAGCTTTAGCCTTAATTGAGCTTCTGCTTAAGCCTGAGTCTCATCAGAAATCTATCTACGAATCAGTTTTAATCCTACAAAGTCGTGTTGCTAGGCTAAACAAACAAAGAATGGAGGGACTTGTGGATAGGTCTACATTTGACGTCTACAGGAATCAGATTAATAGCTTTACAATTAAGTTGATAAAAGACCTTAGCTCAGAGAGTTTTTATCCTGACCAAGGACTGATAGATACTGTGATAACCAAGACAGGGACCCTCAAAGATGGGAAGTTTAAAAGCAAAATTGGATTTTCGGTTGACGATGTTTTTAAAGGAATTGTACTACTTTTCTTCCTAGTGTCCCTTATCTCCGCATTCTATTTTTTAATGGTAGGAAATAGAGTATCTGTACAAAACCTAACAGGTTTATTTACCTCATCATTATTTGGATTAATGTCTTTTTACGGATACATAAGGTTAAGAATATTTGAGCTAAAGCATTTTTCTTAAATATGGACGAACAGAACATATATAAAAAAGAGTATGCTATCAAAAGAGCAAAACTTTGGGCAATAGTCTCATTAGTTTCAATTGGATTACTGATCGGTGGACTATCTTATAGTTATTTTGAGGTGAACAAAAGTTCTAGATTGCTGAGAGCTGAAAAGGAAAAAGTAGACAGTACAAGTCAAAAAGTATTAGAACAAGCTAATTTAATAAAACTTAAAAATGATTCACTGAAGGAGTATGAAGACCTACTTTTCAATATGATAAGTCAGATTGAGCCTAAGGCAATTAGTCCTGAGATGAGAGAGCAGTTAGAGGAAATCTCAAATGAAACAGGTTCACTATATCTTTCGAAAGAAGGTTGGTTTACTGTTATAGCTAGTATAAGTTTAGATAGGTTAAGTCTTGCACAAGAAAAGAAGCTAGACGCACTTAAGCAGCTTGAGGCAATAGGCTACCAAGAGACTGTTCATATTTACCAAACTACCATTGGTAACAATTATGCTGTGACATTAGGTAAGAGTGTTAGTAAAGATAAAGCCCTTGAGCTACGCCAATTGGCAGTAGATAATGATATTGCAAAAGATGCTTTTTCACAGAAGGACAGGGGTTGGAGATTAGTAGAGTAGGAAGAAATTTTAAATAAAAAAGGCACCCTCTTCCGAGTGCCTTTTTCTATCTTCTACCTACTTTTTTAATGTACCTTATAAGCCCTCTTGCTGGCGGATCAGATTAAGGGCAGAGCCTGCCTTGATCCACTCTATCTGCTGGGCATTCAGGGTATGATTCGTCATGAATGTGTCCGTAGAACCATCTGCATGGGTCAGGACAATCTCTACCTGGGAGCCCGGAGCTATCCCGCTGGCATTTACATCTATTCTGTCATCTTCTTGAATCTTGTCATAGTCAGTAGGGACAGAAAAGGTCAATGGGAAAACGCCCTGCTTCTTTAGGTTGGTTTCGTGAATACGAGCAAAAGACTTTACCAGTACAGCACGTACGCCTCTGTGGCGTGGCTCCATGGCCGCATGCTCACGTGAGGAGCCTTCTCCGTAGTTCTCATCCCCCACTATAATAGACTGTACCCCTGCTTCAGCATACGCTTTGGCTACTTTGGGCGTTTCCATTAGCTCACCAGTCAATTGGTTCTTGGTCAATGGTTTTTGGGTGTAGGCGTTGATAGCACCCAGCATAAGGTTATTAGAGATATTCTCCAGATGCCCTCTGAAACGTAGCCAGGGACCAGCCATGGAAATATGATCAGTAGTACACTTTCCATAAGCTTTGATGAGGAGCGTAAGTCCTTGTATGTCTCCACCATCCCAGGGAGAGAAGGGAGTTAGCAACTGTAAACGCTCAGAGGTGGGATTTACAGAAATCTCTATGTCGCTTCCATCTTCCACAGGAGGAATGAATCCAGGATCTTCTACATCAAACCCTTTAAAAGGCAGCTCATCTCCATATGGAGGATCTAGTTTTACCTGCTCCCCGTCTTCATTTATCAGGGTATCTGTTAGGGGATTAAAGGTGAGAGAGCCTGCAATGGCTAGCGCAGTCACAATTTCAGGGGAGGAAACGAAAGCGTGTGTATTGGGATTTCCATCATTACGTTTGGAAAAGTTCCTATTGAAAGAGGTAATGATGGAGTTTTTCTTCTCAGGATACTCATTATGTCTAGCCCACTGACCTATACAAGGCCCACAAGCATTAGCAAGGACCACCCCTCCCATATCTTCGAAGGCTTGGAGCTGCCCATCTCTTTCTACAGTAAAACGTACCTGCTCAGAACCAGGGGTAACGGTAAACTCAGACTTAACCTTTAGCTTCTTGGCTACTGCCTGCTTAGCTAAGGAAGCTGCCCTATCCAGGTCCTCATAGGAAGAGTTGGTACATGAACCTATCAGTCCTACTTCTAACACTGGTGGATATTCATGCTCTTTTACTGCCTCTGCAAATCTGGACAGCGGCCATGCCCTGTCAGGCGAGTAAGGCCCGTTGATATGGGGTTCCAGGGTAGAAAGATCTATTTCTATGAGTTGATCAAAGTATTTCTCAGGATGAGCATATGCCTCAGGGTCTCCGGTCAGGTGCTCGGCTACCTCGTCAGCCAGTTCTGCTAGCTCAGCTCTTTCTGTAGCCCTAAGGTAGCGGGCCATGGACTCATCATATCCAAAGGTAGAAGTGGTAGCCCCTATTTCTGCTCCCATATTACAGATGGTTCCTTTCCCGGTAGCAGACATGGACTGCGCCCCAGGACCAAAGTATTCCACTATGGCACCTGTTCCGCCTTTTACTGTAAGGATACCGGCTACTTTCAGAATGACATCTTTAGGGCTAGACCAACCATTCAGTTCACCTGTCAACTTAACGCCTATGACTTTGGGCATTTTCAGTTCCCAGGGCATATCTGCCATCACATCTACAGCATCGGCGCCCCCTACGCCTATGGCTAACATACCTAGGCCGCCTGCATTAGGCGTGTGAGAGTCAGTTCCTATCATCAGGCCGCCAGGGAAGGCATAGTTTTCCAGCACCACCTGGTGAATGATACCAGCACCTGGTTTCCAAAAGCCTATTCCATATTTATTGGAAACATCAGCCAGGAAGTCATATACTTCCTTGTTTACATCGTTAGCTGTTTCCAAATCCTCATCTGCCCCTATTTTAGCTAGGATTAGGTGATCACAGTGTACAGTGGAGGGAACGGCTACCTTAGGTTTGCCGGCCATCATAAACTGTAGCAATGCCATCTGAGCAGTAGCATCTTGCATAGCCACTCTATCAGGGGCAAAGTCTACATAGTCCTTTCCACGTGTGTATGCTTGAAGCGGGGTTTCAGGATGAAGGTGAGAATACAGTATTTTTTCTGTGAGGGTTAGCGGTTTCCCCAGCAGGGTACGAGCTGCATCTATCCTGGCAGGCATCTGATCGTACACTTTTTTGATCATTTCTAAGTCAAATACCATGGCGTCTATATTGGAGTAGGTAAAACTGAGAGCTTAAAGTAAGTGAATGACCTATTAGATTCAATCTACATTAGACCCCCGGCGGGCAGTACTCAATGAGGGTATACACTACTTTGTAAGTAGCATTAAATGATAAAATAAGGCTGGGCTTAGCTGGTTGCGAGTCAATACACAATCCTCAAATAGCTAAAAAAGACTTGTGCTAATGTTAAGAAGTAAGACCTTAATCATTCTCTGAGATGCTGCTAAATGTGGGGGTTGTTAGTGTAGCTTTGATTAGATAGTTACTGATTCTCCTTGAGAATTCCCTACGCTTCTCCTCATAATGGGATAGTCCCGTAAGAATATCCCTTCTCCACAAAACATCTTTCCGCCAAAAGTCCTAGATTTGCGGCCGTATTTCTTCAACATATTCTCTCACGAAGAAATAGAATAAGAAAAAGCACATGAAGGTTTCATATAACTGGCTGAAGGATTATATAGCGTTTGACTATGATCCACATAAGCTATCCGAGATATTGACAGATTTAGGGCTAGAGGTAGGTGGACTAGAAGAGATAGGTGGGGTAGAAGGGAATCTGGAAGGCGTGGTGGTAGGTCATGTCCTCTCGGCCGAGCAGCATCCTAATGCAGACAGGTTGAAAGTGTGTAAGGTAGAGGTAGGCCAGGAAGAACCCTTGCAGATTGTATGCGGTGCCCCTAATGTAGCTGCCGGTCAAAAAGTCCCGGTATCACTGGTAGGGACTACCCTATATCCTATCAGTGGAGACCCCTTTAAAATAAAGAAAGGCAAAATTAGAGGAGAGGTATCTATGGGGATGATTTGTGCGGAAGATGAGCTGGGACTGGGGACAGATCATGATGGAATTATGGTGCTAGCGGGAGATCCTGAACCGGGTACCCCTGTAAATCAGGTCATTGAACTAGATAAGGATTATATCATAGAAATAGACCTCACGCCTAACCGTATAGATGGGGCTTCTCATTATGGAGTAGCTAGAGATTTAGGAGCCTTCATGAGAAAGAAAGCCCGCCTACCGGAAATAAGCTATGATCCTACCAAGGCTGCTAATAAAAACCCTATTCCCGTCACCATAGAAGATGCGTCTCGCTGTAAGCGGTACCTCTCTATCTATATCGAGGATGTAACGGTAAACGAAAGTCCTGAATGGTTAAAGAAAAGACTGACAGCCATAGGGCTGAGGCCTATTAATAATGTGGTAGACATTACTAATTATGTGTTAATGGAGCTGGGGCATCCCTTACATGCCTTTGATGCAGACCAGATAGGAGGACAGAAAGTCATTGTGAAAACCCTGGAGAAAGAGACGCCATTCGTCACCTTAGATGAAGTGGAGCGGAAGTTAGTGCCTCATGAAGACCTCATGATCTGTGATGCTTCCAAACCTTTATGTATTGGGGGGACCATGGGTGGAATTGACTCAGGAGTAACTTTTGAGACAAAAAATGTCTTCCTTGAATGCGCTTATTTCATTCCAGGAACGGTTCGTAAATCCGCCAAAAGGCACGGTATTCATTCAGACTCTTCCTTCCGCTATGAAAGAGGAGTAGACATGAATATGGAAGAGACTACTATCAAGAGAGCTACTGATCTTATCCTAACACTAGCAGGGGGGACTGCTTCCCAAATGGAAGACATCAGGCTAGATGATTTTGCTCCTTTTCCAGTAGAGCTTGAAAAGGCCCACATTCATAGATTGATAGGAAAAGAAATTCCACTATCTGACATTAAGGAAATATTTGATGGACTGGAGATGAAGGTAGTTTCTGAAAGTGAGGAGGCCTTTAAGCTAGCAGTTCCTGCTTACAGAGTAGACGTACAACGGCCGCAGGATGTGATAGAAGATATACTCCGTGTCTATGGCTATAATAATGTAGCGCCTTCCATCAAGATGAATGCTTCTGTAGATTTTTCTCAAAAGAAGGAAGCATACAGACTGAAGGAAAGATATGCAGATTACCTCTCCGCTAACGGATTCTATGAAATTCTTAATAACTCTCTCGTACACCAGTCTAGAGGAAGTACAAATGCTGTTTTCATGGTCAACCCTCTCAGTGAAGACCAATCGGTCTTGAGGGAGAATATGGTCTATGGAGTGCTAGAGTCCATTCTCTACAATCAGAACCGTCAAAATGAGGATGTAGCTCTTTATGAGTTTGGGAGAACCTACCATAAGAAGCAGGATAAATATGAAGAGAAAGAGTGGCTGGTGATGGCCGTTACAGGTACTAAGCAGGATATCCACTGGGGAACTAAGCCCACTTTGAGTTCCTTATTTACTCTCACCAAGGAAGTGGAGAGAATCAGCCAGTGGTTCCGTATAGAGGGAAGCCTGGAAGAGGGGACGCATGAGCTATTTGATTATGGGCTAGCCTATGTAGTTAGAGGAAGACCCTTGTTACACTATGGAAGGGTTAAGCAGACCTTATTAGATCAGTTTGACTTGAGAAATGAGGTGTTTTATCTGGAGTTAGATTGGAATTACCTTGCCAAACTACACGACCAGCAAAAGGTACTCTTCCAGGAAATCCCTATATATCCGGGCATGCGTAGAGACTTCAGCCTTTTAATAGATGAGCAGATAAAATTTCAAGATCTTAGAAGAGTAGTAGCCAAAACCAATCCGAAACTGATCAAGAAAGTAGAGCTCTATGACGTTTATCAGGGGAAGGGTGTAGCAGAAGGAAAGAAGAGTTACTTGATTTCAGTTCTCCTGAGGGATGATAATAAAAGTCTGGAAGGAAAGTCAGCAGATAAAATATCAGATAGAATCACTGCTAACCTCGCCAGAGAATTCCAAGCAGAGCTAAGGAAATAGATACCATCCATCCACGTAGAGACGCAATCCATTGTGTCTTTACATAGAGATACCCGATTTTAGGGAGGAGTGCATTTATTCACCCTTTAAAACCTACAGTAGGTAAAGTTGTCGCTACATTTTCTTTAAGAGGCCACTTTTTTATGGTGGACTAAAAGAACTCCATTGCTAATTTCTCCTTTAAAATGGTGGAAATAGGGGTATGTTACCTTTTGGTTTTGCTCCTATGGAGCAATGGGATGCTTTCGTAATTCTATGGGCTATTGTGGTAAGGCTCCGATGGAGCTATTAAGGAGGAGGTTGTTGTTGTAGGTTAATAGCTGGAGAAATGCTGTTAGTTAGCTATCCAAAGTTAATCATCTCTACCCTTTATTTATCCTTTACGCGAGGTGTTGGCCGTTACTCCACGCGTTGTGGGAGGAAGGTAGGATGCATAGGAGGAACAAACGTGCTTTTGGTTACTTTTCTCGCATAAGAATAGTAACTCCTGCTGAAGGCAACCTAACTCAAGAAGGATAATCATTAGGAAATGAAGGATGACTAAACCCTAAAAACAGCAATTTATTCCCTGTTATTGAGTTATTTAGGGGGTTGTGCTTGAAGTAATGCACGAATTATCAGGCACGAATTGAAATTATCCCAAAAGTTTTCCAAATTTATTGATTGTATAACACGCGTAAATGGATGAAATACTCCAAAGGTTGAAATTAGTAGCAGAGAAGGCCAGTAAGCTGGAACAGAAATATGCTGTTCTAAAGAAAGAGAAGAAAGTATTAGAGGCGAGGGTAAAGGCACTGGAATCTTCCCTTAGTGGGAAGGTAGAAGAGCAGACAGCCTTAAAGGAGAGTTTGAATGGGTTGGGTGCACGTAGCAGAAAGTTAAACCCCAATAACAGGGAAGCACTTCGAGCACAGATAGACGCATTCATTGAGGAGATAGACGCGTGTTTAAAGAGCTTAGGCGAATAGCTGGAATTGATTAAGGGAAGAGAGATTGGAAAAGCACTCCATACAGGTTAACATATTCGGACGACAGTTCCCCGCGCTCGTAGACAAGCATGAGGCAGCAGTCATTAAAGAAGCTGCTAAAATTATCAATGCTAAGCTGCGCGCTTTCAAAACGGAATATCGTACCCAAGATGATGTTGACATAGCCATTATGTGCTGTCTGGATATTACTACAGAGTATTTGAAGCAAAAATTGCTGGATGATAAAAAAGGGAAAGAAATTCTTGATGAATTAGACCAACTAGATAAAACCCTTTCTTAAGCTGCTAAACGCAGATAAAGCTGTTTGTTTCCATTCATACCCCGGCTGTTTCCCCTTATTGGCAGTATTCGCCATATTAGCTCGTTTTTTACATGCTAAAACGACTAAATTAACTGAACCATGGACATTATTGTAGGAGTTGCACTATTAGTTGGAGGGTTTGTATTAGGGTTTGTGTTGAATCGTTTTGTCCTGAAAAGTGCTAATAGCAGATTAGCAGAAGCAGCTAAAATCCAGTCGGATGCCATCATTAAGCAGGCTGAACTGGAAGGAGCCAACATCAAACAGGAAAAAATTAAAGTAGCCAACGAGAAGTACCAGTCCCTCAAAAATAAGTTTGAGCATAACGCTAAGAAGCAGAAAGAAAAACTAGATAAGAGAGAGAATGGGATTCGTCATAAGGAACAGCAGCTAAATCAACAAACTGAGAAAGCGCGCAAAGAGACCAAGAAACTACAGGCTCAGCAAGATCAGATGGCTGCCATCCGGGAGAATCTGGAAAAGCAGTTAAACGTCATTTCTAAGAAAGAGCACGAGCTGGAGACCCTTCTCCAACGGCAGATCAAGGATCTTGAGGATATTGCAGGCCTCTCTTCTGAAGAAGCTAAGCTGAAAATGATGGATGCTTTGCGGGAGGAAGCCAAGACGGAAGCCTCTGCCTATATCAAGGAAATCATAGAGGATGCTCAGCTGACCGCTACCAAGGAAGCCAAGAAGATAGTGATAGAAACCATTCAACGTACGGCTGCCGAGCATGCCATTGAAAATACAGTGACAGTATTCCCACTTGAAAATGATGAGATTAAGGGGAGGATCATTGGGCGAGAAGGAAGGAACATACGGGCGCTGGAAATGGTAACAGGAATTGAAATTATAGTAGATGACACACCAGAAGCTATTATTCTTTCCGGCTTTGACCCAGTAAGAAGAGAAATAGCTAGACTGTCCTTACATAGGCTGGTGACAGATGGACGAATTCATCCTGCCAGGATTGAAGAGGTGGTGAAGAAAACAGCCAAGAAATTAGAAGAGGAAATTATAGAGATAGGAGAAAGAACAGTGATAGACCTGGGGATTCATGGGCTGCGTCCGGAATTAATCAGAATGGTAGGCAGAATGAAATATCGTTCTTCTTACGGACAAAACCTCCTGAAACACTCCAGAGAAACAGCTAACCTATGTTCCATTATGGCAGCTGAATTAGGCCTGGATATCAAGAAAGCCAAGCGTGCAGGACTGCTACATGATATAGGGAAGGTAGCAGAAGAAAATACAGACCTCCCACATGCCTTACTAGGGATGGAAATGGCTAAGAAGTATGGAGAACATCCTGATGTGTGTAATGCCATAGGTGCTCACCATGATGAGATAGAGATGACCTCTCTGCTTTCTCCTATTATCCAGGCATGTGATGCTATTAGTGGTTCCAGGCCAGGTGCCAGAAGGGAAATTGTGGAGAGCTACATTAAGCGTTTGAAAGACCTGGAAGAACTGGCTCTTTCCTATCCAGGTGTCCTAAAGACCTATGCTATCCAGGCGGGTAGAGAACTAAGGGTAATTGTGGAAAGTGAGAAAGTATCTGATGACAAGGCAGATAAGCTTGCTTTTGATATTTCTCAAAAGATCCAGAAGGATATGCAGTATCCAGGCCATATTAAGGTAACTGTAATTAGAGAGAAAAGAGCTATTGCCTACGCCAAGTAGGTCATAAAGGAATCATTTGTATATTATGCCTGCTCCGAAAGAAGGGCAGGCATTCTTTATTCTAAGAGGGTAAACAGAAAGTGTTTACATCTAGTTAGGAGAGCTGACCGGACGTAATGGACGTTCCACATAATCTATGAATCGGAAACTACTTGTCTTTTTGTGGCTGGTAGGAAATATATCCTTCCTATTTGCGCAGTTGCCACCTAATCAACCAGAGCAGGATTGTTTCAATGCTATTCCTGTTTGCAGCCCTGTATTCGTCCAGGCAAATTCCTACCAGGGAGAAGGACTGAACCCATTAGAGATTAATCCCCAGTTTTCTTGTCTGGCTACAGCTGAACGGAATGATGTATGGTACATTCTCACCATCCAGCAGGCAGGAGACCTTGCTTTTACCCTCACGCCACAGACTGCATCAGATGATTATGACTGGGCTGTATATAACCTCACGAATAACAGCTGTGCCTCTATTTTTGAAAATGCTACCCTGGAGGTGAGTTGTAACTATGCGAAGGAGATGGGTCCTACAGGGCCTAATGGTAGCCTGGGAGATCAGTTTGAAGCCGCTATTCCAGTGCAGGTAGGAGGAACTTATGTAATTAATGTCAGTAATTTTAGTGGCAGTAGTTCAGGCTACACCTTGGATTTTACAGCCTCTACGGCTACCATCCTGGATAGTACGCCTCCTGTGGTTCAGGCGGTTACCTATGATTGTGGGTCAGATGAAATTCAGCTCAGTTTTTCTGAGAACGTACAGTGTACTTCCGTAGCCGTGGCAGACTTTGCCTTGACAGGTCCTGGAGGTCCCTACACCATAGCAGGAGTAAGTAGTCTGGACTGTAACAGCGGAGGTGGGTTTGCACAGACCTATACCCTCCAGATAAATCCCCTCATCAGTCAGTCAGGTACCTACACCTTGAGCCTAATAGGGGAAGTAGCGGATAACTGCGGAAATACTTCTACCTTTTCTTCTAGCCAGTTTGACCAAAGTTTTCCTACAGTGGATGCTGGAAGTCCCTTGGGAGTTTGTGAGAATGAAGATCAGGTGCAGCTAGATGCTACCATTACTTCAGTATTTAGCCTGGCAGATATTAGCTGGACCTGTAACCAACCTGATTGCGGATTCCTGAATGCCAGTGTAGAAGATCCTTCTATAGACGTGGCTTCCATAAATGAGCTTGATTCTCTCATATATTATGTCGCTGTTAGGGATGTGAATGGCTGTGCGGCACAGATAGATTCTGTAGTTCTCTCCATTCTTCCAGTACCTACCGCTGATGCAGGGGCAGACCAGCTGATTTGTGAGCTAGGGCCAGGGGTGCAGCTATCTGGTCAGCCGGGTACTGACAATGAAGCACCGCTCCCCTTTCAGTTTAACTGGTATGTAGAGGATCAACTAGTATTTGATAATGTGGCTAATCCCTTTGCGCGTCCAGAAAGTACTACTACTTACCGCTTACAAGTAAGTTCTCTAAATGGCTGTGTAAGCACTGCTAATGAAACCGATGAAAATACAGTAACAGTAGCTGTTTCTCCAGTACCACAAGTGAGTGCCGGAATGGATAAGGAGGTATGTGTAGGTGATTCCATTTTGCTGAGTGGAACCTTACTAAGTGGGGGAGATGACCTGAGTTATGAGTGGACACCCGCTAATACAGGCTTTATCGCCTTTCCGGATTCTGTAGAAACGCTGGTGAGCCCAGATTTCACTACGCTTTACTTCTTGGTGGCTAGAGATAGTGTGTGTACCAGCAAGGCTGATTCAGTCAGAGTAACCGTCAATCCACTTCCAGAAGTATCTCTGGGATTAGATCAGTCTATTTGCTTGGGAGACACTGCTATGCTAGCATTCAGTACCAATCTCGGAGACAATTTTTCTGCTACCTTCTCTCCAGACCCTAGCTTGTTAATCCCCTTCGAAGATACAGAACTTAGCGCCATTCCAGATACTACTTCAGAATATTTTGTGTTTGTAGCATCTGATCAGGGCTGCATTTCAGATACCGCCTTTACTACAGTTACCGTACGGTCGAGTCCCTTAGTAGCCATAAGTCCCAGAGATACTACCATTTGTAGAGGAGATACTATCAGTCTACAGTCAGAAGCTTTTTTCACTACTACACCGGAAGTTCAGCCTATTTCTTATAGATGGGCCAGTGCGCCGGGAATTACAGGAAGTAGAGTAGAGGCTGACTTAACTGTAAGCCCTGAGGTGGATGAGCAGGTATATACATTGGTAGTTAGTAATTCAGGAGATTGTCCCTTTAGTGATTCAGTAGTTGTGAGAACAGTTGCCGCCGCTGATGTACGTATACAGGCTGATACCTCAGAAGTTTGTCAAGGAGAGGTAGTGACCCTGGAAGCAGTGGGAGGCCAGAGTTCCTATGAGTATAGGTGGAGCGGAGAAAATATAAGTACAGATACTGGCTCGCTGATTCAAGCAAGTCCAGATAGGACGGGTACATATCAGTTAGAAGCTACTGATGATATATGTGTGCTTCAGGATAGCTTCAGGATAACTGTATTTGCTACCCCTTCTGCTGAATATACCTTTGGAGAAACTGCAGGCTGTATAGGCTTGGATTTTCAAGTGCAATCAGCTGATGAACCTGATGTGTTATACGTCTGGGATTTTGGGGATGGTAGCCCGGTAGTGAATGATATATTTATAGTGCATACCTATGAGATGGCGGGAATATTTACGGTGAGCCTAACAGCCATAGGGGAAAGGGGCTGTACCACTATCAATACCAATACACAGGTAGAAGTGAGAGATACCGTTTCTGCTGATTTTACCTCCTCTCCCCTGGAAGGAGAAATTCTATATCTGCCTAAGGCAGAGGTAAGGCTTATGGATGACTCTCCTAATGCTGTTAACTGGTTTTGGGATTTCGGGGATGGGAATTTTTCTACGGATCAAAATCCTGTGTATATATACCCACTAGTGGGAAGATATGAGATTGTGCTGACAGCTACTGATGAGCTAGGCTGTGTGAGTACCTTTAGGAGGTTTCCCTATGAAGTGAGAGAGCCTTTACTATTCATTCCTAATGTGTTTAGTCCTAATGGAGATAACTTACATGATAGCTATGTGGTCCAGTATGAAGGTGCTGAGGAGACGCTGATTAAGATTTATGATAGATGGGGGAATCTACAGTTTGAGTCAAATAGTTTTCTCAGTAGTTGGGATGGAAAGGCAGATGGATCAGAGGTGCCTGAAGGGGTGTACTTCTACATGATCAGGGTAGGGGAGAAAGCCTATGAAGGGGAGCTGACTCTACTGAGATGAGGGAGGCTGTGAGAAGCCCTACAGGATGGATTATGATTTAGCAAAGAATAGGTCCTTAAAGGAATAGAGATTTCCAAAATAAAAAACAGGAAGCAAAGGCTTCCTGTTAACGAGTTAGGGGAGAGACTAAGAAATATACACTAACAGTTATATCAGGTAAAGGGGAGCAAGACGTCCTTCCCTACAAATCCTACTCACATATCTGCTTGCTGCCCACTCTTATCCTGATTATATCATCTATAAAATAGCTTTGTTGTTAAGCTGCAATCAATTCCTCTACTGGGTTTGCTTGTAGGGCAGTAGGCTGAGAAGGAGAAAGAATAGTGAGGAGCTTCTTCATATTCACAGCAGGATTAAGCCAAACTTTCTCTTCGTGCTTCTTTAAAATCAGTGGGGTCATTTGCCCTAGTTGCTGCCATGAGTCTGCTGCTGGTGTGGTTATAATAGCAAATGTATGGCAGATACTTCCATCTGCTTGTCTATGCATATCATAAATCCCTGCAAAGCAGAAAGTTTCCTCTTGGTTAGCTCTTACTTTGTGAGACCTTTTCGCAAAGGGAGTAGACTCTTCCATGTAAAATCCATCAGCCGGAATGAGACATCTGTATTTGCCTACAGGAATCTGGAAGGCGCTATGCTGAAATAGCTGATCAGTAGGTGCTGTGTACCTAACTTCAGTATTGCGCTTTTGACCAGCCCAAGAAGGCACTAACCCCCATTTGAAGAACTTCAGCCTTACTTGATCATATTCTTGAATCAGGACAGGGGAATACTGTTCTGGGCTGAACTTACCTCCTTCTAATAACCTTAGACTTGGGTAAGCCTCTGAAGTAGTAGGCTGAGGCTGATAAGCTGTGTTAAAGGTGTAAGCAGTTAACATAATGACTGGTTTCTAATTTTGATAGCATAAATCTACTAACATTTTTTGGTAATGCAAATAATATTAGCATTTACAGCTAAAAAATATTTCTGTGGTCTTATTTATGTCATGCTCAATGGATATATCCCACCGTATTTATATGGTTGCAGATCCTATTTTCTATATGAGGGAAACTGGATATAAGATCCGATAAGTCATAAAATCAGGGAAAGTAGATCATTTCTCTATATAAAGTAAATTGGAAAAGCAAGTTTCATTGTAATGGTAATATAAACTTAATGGGCTGATAAATAGGGGGAAACATAAATTTTAGGATAAGACAACAGCACGATAAACAAGAGTTAATCAGCTATCTCTAATATAATACCTGAATGGATGTTAAACAGAAAGTCAACATTTACAAGCTTTAATCTAACCTACTTTATTTTATGAGTAACAAATTACTATCATTTTTAGCAGGAGTATTGGTATTTGGGACCATTACTTCTGTTTCCGTTTTTGCCCAAGGGGTAACCACGGCTAATTTGACCGGACGCGTAATCGGTGCAGACAAGAGCGCTCTTCAGGGAGCAACTATCATCGCCACACACATTCCATCTGGATCTCGCTATGGAGCTATAGCTTCTGATGGCGGTGAATTCCGGCTGGTAAATATGCGTGTAGGAGGACCTTATCTAGTAGTGGCTAAGTTCATCGGGTATGAAGAATCGAGATACGAAAACGTTTCTCTTACCTTGGGACAGACTCGAAGACTAGTTTTTTAACTTTCTTCAACAGTAACCACCCTTGAAGAGGTAGAAATCACTTCTTCTACTTCTGACGTATTTGACGGTAATAAGACTGGACAGGGAACAGTAGTGAGTGAAGAGGAAATTAAATCACTTCCTACCCTAACTCGTTCTATTGCCGACTTTGCCAGAGTTAACCCACTGGTAAATGTAACAGAAGATGCAGATGGGTTTGCTTTCAACATTGCTGGACAGAACAATAGGTATAACTCTATCTACATTGATGGATCTATCAATAATGACCAGTTTGGTTTGGCAGACAATGGGACTGATGGTGGGCAGACAGGTGCAGGCCCTATTTCCCTTGATGCTATTGAGCAGCTTCAGGTATCCGTAGCTCCTTTTGACGTAAGACTGAGTGGTTTTGCGGGTGGTGCCATAAACGTAATTACCCGTTCCGGTACAAATAAAGTAGACGCTTCTGCCTACTACCTCATTAGAAACCAGGACCTCGCTGGCCAGACTCCCAGTTTAGAAAATGAAGCAGAACGAGAAAGTCTGCCTGACTTTACCTCAGAAACCTTTGGCTTCAGGGTAGGAGGACCTATCATAAAAGATAAACTCTTCTTCTTTATAGCTGCTGAGGCTAGAAGAGATGAAATTCCTGAACCCTTTGACTTCTTAGCTTATAATGGTGTTTCTACTTAGGCAGACCTACAGGCACTTCGGGACAAGTTGAACGGATTTGGGTATGATCCAGGCACCTTTACTGATAATGCTACTACCCTGGAGCAGGATCAGTTTTTGG
>JBCCLI010000134.1:0-15319 GCA_039026975.1 Bacteroidota bacterium
GCTGAAAGGATTTGCTGCCTTATCCTTTGCTCAGATGTCTCCGTTTTAGGAGTGGGACCGGGTCCTTCTAGTGGTAGAATTGATTCAGCTACTTGTGCTGGGGTAAGGCTATCCTCAAACCTATTTTTTAGGTATTCATACAGGTTTTTTCCATTCTTTACCAAGTCCAGCATACTCTTGGAAGCCTCCTCATTCCCACCTAGCAAGGAAAAAAGCTTCTTCTCTGACAGCCGGGCTATCACCTCCTCTTTAGGAAAATAGAGATAATCATAATTTCGGATCATGTCCTCACCGGATCCTATGTGTAGGGGTGAACGCGTCTTAATAAAAAATTCTGACATATGGTTGCTATTGACGGATGGGAAAAAATATGGCTCTACCATCCCTCCAAACAGGATGATTCATTAAGGGAAATTCTTTGAGCTTTTTACCAGGAGAAGGCCTAAGGTCTACTAATTTTCCAGTTCCCCATATCCCCTTTTCTTTCTGGCCCCAGTTTAGGACAGAGCCTTCCTGAAACATATAAACAGACTTTTTCCTTAGACTTAAATGCCTAGGGTTTTCTGCATCGGATAGCCATCCGCCACGCTTAATGAGTTGGTAGGAAGCATCCCTGAGTACGTCATGATTGAGTTCTGTATCTGTGGAAGACTTCCCCTTGGGACAGTATAGAGAAAAGTTCATCCAGTGAGTACAATTTTCCGGAACCTTTATGGTGATGGTTTCAAAATCCTTAAAATCAAACTGCCCAAAACCGAAGGTTCTATTTTTCCCAAGCCCCTTTTCTCCCAGGTATCTCAGGAGAGTTCCCAATCTCTTTTTAAAGGCTTCATCAAACTCTGATGGATTTTCTGCTGTGGGGTTATAGAATAATATGTAAATTCCGCCCTCAGGATGAAAAAAAACCCGTTCTAAGTAAAAAGTTCTAGGATCTCCTTCAATAGTCCTGTTGAGAAGACTAACTCTTTGCTGGAGCTCTTTTCCTATGATGCTTGTCTTTCTATTCTGTATAAGAATATCTTCCTGCGCTACCTTATCACTTAAAAATACTCCCTTATCAAGCTGATGGGAGGCAGGAATTTCCACTTCTTGCCCTTCCAGTACCTTTTCAAAGTATGATTTCCCAAGATAGGTTAGCTTTTTAAGCTTCTTATTTTGATTCACATCTGCATCACTTCCAGCATAGGTAAAAGGAAAAAGGGACATGGGTTTAGGAAAAAATAACTCCTTCCTAAACCAAGGGAAAGCAGAGCTTGGTATAAAACTATCTATGAAATCCCCAGGATGGAAATCCTCGAATAGCTCTAGCCCTGCTGCTACCATGGCAGCAGTTAGGGTATCGGAATGAAAGATTTCTCCTGATGATTCAGGATCTTCCCTTCCACTGGATATATGTAAAGGCCCACTAAGACTAAGGCGAGCACATAGTAAACTTACTTCCATTGCTCAGAGAATAAAAGACTGTACTTTATCTTATAGTCACTAGCCACATTCTTAGGCTCTTCACTGGGATCTTCATAATAAGACATGTCTTTTTTTACTATCTTTTTAAGAATAAATGAGATCTGGCCACTCCCTCGCGAACCCTTCCCCCCCAGATAATCATCCTGGACTAATAGGAGAGACTTTAAAACATCCTCCAGATAGTTTCCCGCATAGTGCTCTTCTCCTTTAAAGACATTTAGGACCATTTCCAGGCCAAAGGTGGCCCCTGCTGGTACTCTCTCCATGCTCCTAGGCATAGCTTTAGAAGTAATTCTGTCAATCAACACTTCTGTTTTAACTTCTGGTATAGAATAGTCTACAGTCACTTCTGCATTCTCCTCTTTCTCTTGTATCAGATGGGCATCTCTGACTATGATTCTGGAAGGTATTTGGCTTTTTTTCTTGGGAGTGGCGTCATTTCTTCTATCACGGGAATTTTCCTCACTGATGTTTCCAAATAACCTAGCAGCTAAGTGTTCAGGATTAATGGTAGGACCATTCTGAATTTGTTTGCTGTATGATTTTGTCCCTAAGGTTCCTAGTCGCAGCTCCGTAAGGCTTCTCATTTTTCCTTTCAAGGAACTCCCTGGAATATATGGAGCTCCAGTTAAAGGATGCTTAATAACAGCAGCATCTATACTTCCTATGGAGAACCCATCATTTGTTCCGCCTATATGAAGACCTGAGATAGTCTTTATTTCTCCAGAAATGATATATTTATTTACAAAATGTAAGTTAGACATAAGGTGTTATGAATGGTGTATGATGATTATTTGTCTTTTCCCCCGTAGGCTTTATGATAAGCTAGAATGGCTTCCAAAAAGTCAACAAAGCGTTGAAAGCTAGCCTCAGTCTTACTGCCTTGACCAAGTTTCACGGCATCATGAGCTTTTTCTATCACCTGTCTGAAAGTAGAAATCCTACTGTCCCTTTTTTTATCTTTCTCCCTGGCCTCAGCATATGCAAGTTTAGGTTTCAGTAGGATAAAGCTACTCTGATTAGATAGGATTCCTGCTCTTTGGATTCTCTTTACTTCCCCAAAGATGTTCCGAAGCTGCGTAGTGGTCATTGCATTATATCCTGGCCTACTTCCTCCCCTAGGAAGATCACAAAGATACTTTCCCAGGTTATCTGTGAAGATGACCATGTCTTTCTCAATTTTTTCTTCTATCCATGCCTTTTCAAATTTCTCTATGTCAAAGCTCATGGATGATTCATTCGTTTTCTTCGCCATTTGTTACTGACATTTTATGGGTTCTTAGCTCCATATTCGCCCAGCGGGCGGCTAAAGCCATTAGTTGTAAATAGGTATAATTCGTAGGTTGAGAAACCTTATATTCTTCTTTAACAGCCTTAATGATTAGGGTATTTAGAAAACTGGTAGCAGCTTCATAAGCTTGCTGTTCTTCACTCCCAGGCTTTGCAGTAGGCTTTTTCACTCTTGACTGAGCCTGGCTCAAGTCGTACATCAGGTTCCAATACCATTTCTCTGTACTTCCTTCTGCTCTTTGTTTTTCCTGTGATTTGGCGTGTTGCTGGATACGTGCGAGTAGGTTGTCAGATAGCAACGCCTTTTTTCCTCCATGGTCAGGGGATACAAACCTTAACAATTTCGTTTTTATCTCTTCCACCATTGGAAATTCCCACTCCCAATTCAACGGCTTATGTAGGAAGGTAAAGGCATTCTTCTCAGATTGAAGGCCATTATTAGTGAAGTATTTATGTCCTTTGGCCTTTTTCTCTGCACGGGCTGCATAACTAGCCCCTAACATGATGGGAAACTTAGGAGTAAGGATAGACAGACCACCAGAAAGGCTTACTTTGGGGTTATGGAACGTTAGCTCCTTGAACTTCTGGCGAATCTCGCTTGCAATTTCCATGATATCTAGCCAGTGTCCCAGAATAAAGAGGTCATCTCCACCTGAATACAAGATATAGGCAGACTTTTTCTCTTTGTCTTTTTCATCCTTTTCCGTTTCCTTCACATATGGATGTAGGATGGTGTTTAAGTACCCTTTAAAGAAGTAGTCCAGACTCCTACTAAGAGCTGCAAAGCGAGAGAAGGTTTTAGGTTTATTCTCAAATCCTCTAATGAACAGCTGACCCAGGTTATCTACGTCCATTCTTAACAAGCCCATCCTCCTAAATTCTCTTTCTCCCACTAGCGCCTCTGTTTCAAGAGGGAATTCATTACCCATAGGAAACCTATTCCCCCCATAAAAGGTAAACCCCAGTTTTCTGGAAGGAAGCTGATTGCTAAGTATGTTCAGGCTAGGAGTATTCACACTAAGGATGCGAGCCTGGCCAGGAATCTTTAGCTTGTTCTCCTCTAACTCAGCCTCTGTTAAAAAGTAATGGTAAATACCTAATTCACAGGGTTCAAATGCTTCAACCAGCTTCTTTTTTCTAGGTCTAACACTAGTGGTAAAAGCTACTGGCTCTATGGTACTCAGCCAATAGTCCGTCTCACGTAATTCTCTCCCTAGAAGAATCTGTTTGTACGTTCCAGTTTTGACAGGTTCAAGAAGGCTTTCTGTACCCGTCTGTGGGTTAGGGCCTACATCTAAAAAGCAAACCAAATCTCCAAACCTATCTAAGCTCCCACTTGCCATCTTTTCATCATGCTGCCTTTCCTCTTCTTCCGTTAGCTCTTCATCTGTGATCACATCCCGAACTGTCCTACCTCCTATTTCTATGGGTAGAAAAAACTCCTCAAATTGATCCACCAATTCGTTGGCAAATCTCCTTTTCTTTTGAGCATTTAATTCTCCTAATAACTCTATCCAATACCCAGAAATAGTCTGCTCTTTGTCGGCTGAAACATCCGCGAAAAGATGACCTAGTTTCATACCAATACTTCCCAAGGCCAGGAAAAGACTACCAGCGTGTAATGCAAGCAGCTTTTCCTGTACAGCTTTCCTGAAGGTAGATAGCTCATTTTTAAGCGTTGGTAAGTTTGGTGCTAATACATAAAATCCGCCCCCGGAAGCATAGATGATGTGGGCTGTGTATAGCCTAAACTCCTGTAATAGCCGTTGTATCACACTATCTACCAGCAAATCCAGGTAGAAAGATCTTCCTTTCAGGTTTTTCGCTGCGTTTTTACTGACTATGTCATAGATGAACTTCTGTATACCAGAAATATCAGCTCCCACCATTCTGAATGGCTGAGCATCAGGATCATTTCGTATCTCCTCCAGGGATTTCTGGGTATGGTTCAGGTATGTCTGCAGACAATCTGCAAAAGCTATGACTGACTTTAGGTGATCATACAAGGACACATCTTCTATATGCCCATATCTGCATGGAAGCGTAGTAAGCTGCGCCTCAAAAAAACTAAGCACCGAATCTGGATGTAGATCTGATTGAATCTTGGCCAGCTCTTGTAAGCAGCTTGTAAGGTGATCTATAGCTTGCTTCTGGTAATCTTCTAGAATTGTCTCTTTCGGAAAAGGAAAAGCCCCTTTCTCCAAAGAGAGTTTAGCTGGAAGAATAAAAGCATCTGACACATCTTGTCTATTCTGCCCCACTAATTGTAATACCGGTCGCAAAGCAGACCAGGAATCAGCAGCTACTCTCCTCCTCCCTACTGCCAGTTCAATGGCAAACTGTATTAGCTCTTTTTCAGAATCTGATGTAGGTTCCTCAAAAATCGCTAACTCAGGAGTCTCCATCCCCAAAAAATCCCTAAAGACCGTCCAACAACATGCTGAAAATAGTTTATTACCAACATTCATAGATTTGATCACTATTATTCTAGAAGCATAGCTCTTCCCGTTAGGCAAATAGCCTATCTTGCTTCCAGTTACTATATTTTGCGATTAATTAAACTTAACAATTATTAGGATTATTCACCATTCAGTTTTATCTATATGTTCCCCTTTCAGAAGTGAGAATGACCTATTTGGCCATTCTCATAAGGTACTCGAGTACCTCTCCCTAACAATAAGTTTTAGTTTGACGTACCCACGATTCATTAGCTAGTTTTTAAACTATTCATCTAGCAAGGAATTCTTTCAGAGAATATTTTCCTTTTGTTCCTTCTTTTTGTGGGCTCAGCAGCTTCTCACCTCCCTGTATAGCCCATTTTGGCATATATTTGTCTGAATGATTCATTAATTTGTTCCTGTAAGCATTATGAGAATCTGGGAAATCTTACAGGGTTTTACTGAAAGGGAGCGAAAAAAATTTCCTCTTTGGCTGGAGGCCGAGCTAGAAGGCAAGCATATGGATATTCTCCAATTTGTAAAGGTCTTATTAGAATTTGACCACCAGCCGGAAAAGGAAATGCTTTGGAGGCAAGTCTTCCCCCATAAACCCTATAAAAATGGGCGGTTTAGAAGGATTGTATATGAGATTAAAGCCAAGTTGAAATTATTCCTGGCTTTCTCTGCCCTCAAGCACGATAAAGACCAACTTTCTATCTTTTACCTAAGACAGCTCCACCAACTAGGGAACCCTACCCTATTTGAGAGTGAAGCACAAAAGCTGTTAACAGATCTTGAAAAAAGTAAGCTCCCCTCTTTATCCTATTATGAGCTGTTATACAGAATTCATACAGAAATCAGGCACCATAACTTGACTTACAAAATTGGCACTAAAGATAACCTAAAACAGGGGCAGCAATTATCTGAACTGCTTGATCCGTGGTGGATACATGAGAAATATCTACTCGCTTGTATGGGAGATAGCCTGGAGAGGGTATATGGAAAGGATATTCCTACCTCTCTACTAGCTGAAGCTGAAGCCTTCATCCAACAGCATCCTGATTATGCTCGAATGAAGTACCTTCAGCTTCTGATTCTCATCATGAATATGCAGGAGGATGCTCAAACCGAAGAAATTTTCACTCACTTTCAGGAAATAGCCAAGGAAAGAAATAAGTACCACTCGGAAGAGTTTAGCCATATCTATATTTACCTCATCAATCGTACAGTACGCCTTTTCCATCAAGTAGAGGCTTCTAAATTTGCCCATTTACTGTTTAGGTTGTATGGCTGGGGGATTGAACATAGGAGTTTGTTACATGAAAACTATATTCCGCCTGCTTCTATGAGGGCGTGGGTACATACAGGTTTGTTTGCTGAAGAAACAGGTGAAGTTTCCAGGCTTATGCCGCTCTATCTCCAACGGGTAGTTCCACATATGAGGGAAGAAGTGGGGGCCCTCTGCCAAGCAAAACTCCTATTCCAAACCAAAGCCTTCTCAGCAATCTCTAAGCTCCTATTCCCCCATACCTACCGGGATAAGCTGACTGAAATAGAATCCAGAATCATCCAGCTTCAGACCAGATATGAACTGGCTCCTGTCAGATCTGAGGAACTGGAAGTTCCCCTAAGCACCTTGGATAGATTTATTGAAGATCAGCAGCATATTTCCGAGCACTATAAGTCTAGATACCTAAAAGTAGTCAGGATATTCTTGAGAATGGTCAAACTGGATAGAGAGCGTTTACTCCATAAATTATGGGAGGAAGTAGGGCCTAGCGTTCCTCACAGCATGAAAGGCTGGCTGAGAGAAAAGATTCAACAGAAGATAGATAAGCTATAGCCTTACCTCACATGAGGATTCTTAATACCATATTCTTTCATCTTGTTTTTAAGGGTACTATAGCTATATCCTAAGGCCTTAGCACTATGTGCCTGGTTAAAATTAAACAGACTCAACACATATCTAATATGCTTTTCTTCCACACTTTTCCAGTTGAGATAGGTCTCAGGGCGTTCCTCTTTAAACCTTTTAGGCAAGTGCTGAAGCTCTGCCTTCTCTTCTGCAAACACATAGAGCGTATTAAGAATACCTTCTAATTGCCGAATATTGCCTGGATAAGAGTAATACAATAACTGCTTCTGAACTTCCTCAGATAAGCTAAGGGGCATAACCCCATAAATAGAAGCTAGTTGGTGCATCAAGTGCTTAATGAGTTCTTCCTTTTGTAGCATGGGATACTCTGACAGAGCGGGTAACTCTAGTTCCATATAGGCTAGCCTATAGTATAAGTCTTCCCGAAATGTCCCTTCCTGGATCATTTCTTCCAGATTTCTGTTAGTGGCAGTAATCACCCGTGTATCTGTTTTAATGATCTTACTTCCCCCTACAGCCGTAAACTCCTGCTCTTGCAGAACCCGTAAAAGGGAAGCCTGGAACTCCATAGAAATATCTCCTATCTCATCCAGGAAAAGGGTTCCCTTATCACACAACTCGAATAAGCCTTTCTGATCTTGGTAAGCGCCGGTAAAACTCCCTTTTTTATGGCCAAATAGACGAGATTCTAATAAGGTATCAGTTAGGGAAGCACAGTTAATAGCCATAAAGGTCCTGTTAGCTCTGGAGGAATTTTGATGGATGAATCTCGCCAGGTTTTCCTTGCCTGATCCACTGGCTCCTCTTATCATGATGTTTTTCACAGGATCTGCTTTGGCTATTTTATCTGCCTTCTCATAAACAGCTTCCAAGATAGGGAGCATTTTAAAAGCAGAATCAGGTAAGACCTTTTCTCCAGCTCTTACATATAGCCTACTGAGTAGTTCATCTGGCTGGATGATGAAGGGCTGAAAGGCGGCCTCTCCTCCTGTGACTTTCTCACTAAGTCCCAGAAATAAGTGAGTAGGAGCAGGATGAGAAAGGTGCAAGGCAAGCATCATTAACCTCATGGGGGTAGTACCTATGGTGATTAACAGATCTATATGCCGGGTAGTAGTCTGAAGCTCATTCAGAATGGCTTCCATCCCTGCCTTTACTTCCAGAAAGTCAAAGGCATTTACAAAGTTCAGGCTTCTAGGCACTATTTCCCTTTCCGGATAGGCCTGCTTCAGGGCAGCATACAGAAAATCCAGCCTTACATCCTCTTCATGTTCTGTGCTTAACAGAAGGTGATAGTCATGGTCATCATACATTTTTTCATGTAAGCTAAAGGAAGGACCTTCTCTATTGACTTCTCCCTCCTTAAAGTCTAGGAACATGGATACCCATGAGACTAACACTTTTTTCATGCGATTACCTATTAATATCTAATAGGTGAATATACAAATTTAATAGCCTGTCCCCTCTATAGATCCTTGAATGGCCCTTTATGCCATAGGAACAAGCTTTGCAAATATGCAGGGAAAGCGCAGTCAAGATTGGCTGTTTGAAATGGCCCGAGCATCTACGGCTTGTCGACACCCTAACGGGAGAGCCGAGGATGCCTGCCACCCCTTCACGTGAAGCGATCTGACATATCACCGGTGATTCATAGCTGAATTGATGTTCATTTTTCAACAACAGCAGATTATGAATCCGTTCATCATACGCCCCGCAGGAGCTGGGCCTGGAGGAAGATTATTCCTAAAACTGACCTTTTGTTTGTTCCTGATGGGCTGCCTTAGTATGCAGCAGAGCCAAGCCCAAATCATCATAGGCATAGAGCCACCTCGTTCAGACTCTACTAATAGCCTGGTAGTGCCAGCTGACCTAGTGGTACAAACTCCTATTAAGCAGGAAGCCTATATACATGCAGCCAAGCAGCCAGGGATACGTTCAGCTACTCCAACTGCAAGTAGCAGAAGAGTAAGCAGGAAACATTCTATTCTTCTATTCTGGGAAAGATGGTTGCTAGGCTTATTTAGATAAGGGGTAGGTATTCTGTATATGTACGCACGGTGGAGAGCGATGGCTCCCACCGTTTTTTTAATAAATAATAAGGAGTTTGTTGGATCTGATCCTGACAGGGAGAACTAAAGATTCAAGCTGAACCCTATTCCATCTCTTATTGGCTCACCAGAATGATAAGTGAAATTTCCAAGGAAATAAGAAACCCCACCCCAACATTAAGCTAGCCTTTCCACTATATGCGCGTCATACCGTAGGGCTTATGCGCTGGCCGGATGGGTCATGCGGTATCTCGAGAAAAAATGGAATTAGCTATAATCTGCATTGACTCTACTCACAACGTTTCCCAACCTTAATGCCCCGCAGGGCTTACTGTCCAGTGGACACCAGATAATCTCATGAAAACTTTAAATATCATTTTGTCTTAATGCCCCGCAGGGCTTTCCGTCTGGTGTCTTCTTCATTTTCCATGATCAATCTAGCACGAAATAACCAAGGCCTTCCCTCAAGTCCATCCTCCCCGCTTTCGTGCACCCCAGCCCACAATCTGAAGTGCAGGGCTTTTTGCATAACCCGTTTTAGTAAGGGCGAAAAATTTTTCGCCCCTCCTTCTCAATGCCCCATTCGGCTTCTCGGAACTTACTGTCCAATGGACTTGACTTCAAAGTCATTAACTCCGACCCGGTTCCGTCTTAATGCCCCGCAGGGCTTACTGTCCAATGGACCCCGTGCCTACTGGCGCGCAGGAATAGGTCCTGTCTCGTCTTAATGCCCCGCAGGGCTTACTGTCCAATGGACTTGATTTATAATAGATTGCTGTGGCAAACTAGGCTCAAAGCGTCTTAATGCCCCGCAGGGCTTACTGTCCAATGGACAGTGTTCTACAAGGCCAAGTAAGTGTTTTTATCTTGTCTTAATGCCCCGCAGGGCTTACTGTCCAATGGACGTCCTCGTAAGGGACTATCAGGATTCTCACTTAAAGAGGTCTTAATGCCCCGCAGGGCTTACTGTCCAATGGACATCGCCCCGACTCCCACCAAGGAGCAGACGCAGGCGGAGGTCTTAATGCCCCGCAGGGCTTACTGTCCAATGGACGCATTGACTATCAAAGGATTACGAAATACAGCTACGTCAAAGAATCCTAACTCTGTTTCTAACTTACTCATCATCAGCCATATATACAAGTCTCCAAAAATGTTCGCAAATGACCCTTCTCTCAGAATCATGGACTGGCACTTTCGGGTACTTAAGGCTAGTTAATATACTGATTATCAGAGATATGCATTTTTGAAAATGTTCGCAAAGGATTTTGAAAATTATGTGAGAATATCCCTTTGCGAAAGTTGCATTTTTTACTAAAAATAATCCCCTCATTATCAAATACTTACAAAGCCTATTTTCAGCCTTTTTGAAAAATGTTCGCAAACGAAACGAAAATTTGCTCCTATCAGGTGGTTTGCGAAGATTTTAAGAGAGCACATTTTTTCACCAAACACTTAATTCTTTCATAATCAGTACAATAGCTAAAATAAGAATCTTCGCAAAGGGTTTGGGGCCTCTCAGCAGCGAGATGAGAGCCATGCCATAAGATCTTACAAACAATATGAACCACTACCCACACAGCTATGTCACTAAGCAGCTTCCTAGGTAAAGAGATGAGAGCCATAACAAAAAATCGCTTGCAAACCATTGATTTACAAGCGATTGTGATTTATTTCAGCGGTCCGGACGGGACTCGAACCCGCGACCCCATGCGTGACAGGCATGTATTCTAACCAACTGAACTACCGGACCAATTTTTCCAAATAACGCACCTCTTTTTTCTAAGGTGAGGCAAATATAGACCCTTTTTGCTTTCAGTCAAACAGAATTGTGAATTTTATTCACCGCAGACACACAAGATTTTTATGTCGCTACAGCTATATTTCCTGAATAGCCTGTTGGTTGAGCCAACCTGCTATTTCGCCTACATTGGCATCGGAGATTTTGATTTCTGTCCAGCTGCCAGTGGTGCGAAGAATGCGCACTTTGACACCTTCATGTAAGATCAGTAAGTCCTGGGCCGTTTGGTCAGGACTGGCCTTCACATAGGCATTCTGGGTGAAGATGATGCCCTGCTTACTGTTGGTTTCTTGCCCACGCTTCTCCAAGCCTACAGTGAGAAAGAGAAGGGAAACTACTGTCAACCCTATACCCGCAAAAAAGCCTACCCTTTTTACTACCCCACTCGCCCCAAGTAGGAAGGCCGCTCCAGCTGCCAAGGCAGCCCATAATAAAATAACAGCCCATATCCCCCACCCTCCAGAATGGTTAGAGGCCACCCAGTCCTTCCACATCTTCTGCACCAGAAATTCCGGTTTGGGTTCCAGGTTATCTACTACCCGTAAGTTGGCTAGCCTAAGGTTAGTGATGATGTCCTCATTATCTGGGGACAACTCCAGGGCTCGCTCGTAGTTCAGGATAGCGGGGGCCAACTGGGAGGTTCTATAATAGGCATTGCCCAGGTTGAAGTATAGCTCCGCAGACTCTTCTCCGGCTATCAGCACACGCTCATAGGCCGAAATGGCCTCTTCATATTGCTCGCTTTGATAAGCCTGATTCCCTGCATAGAAGTCCTGCAGAGGATCAGCTAAGAGGTTCTCTCTAGCACTTATGAGCAGAAGGACAAGTATATATGCTATATTTTTCATTTTTACTCCTTTGAGTCTCTTCTTGGGAGGAGATTAAGAGGTAGGTTAAAAGTGCTCTGGTAGCACACCCCACCCCTGTGCCCCTCCCAAGAAGGGATTTTATTATATTTACGCTACTACCTGCTTCCATTCATTTTCTAGCTCTGTGATGAGTTGGCTGGTATCTTCCAGTAACTGATTCATACCGCCACGTGCAGAAGCAGGCGCAAAGAGGGCCATTTCAGCAGTATCCAGCAAATTCGTGATTCTCTCAATAGTGGCCTGTGTAATCCCTCTCTCTGTCAATAGTTCTTTAATGTTCTGTCTGGATAAAGCAGACTGGCCCAGGGCCAACTTATCTGCCAAATATCCCCAGACCACTTGGGATATCTCTTTGTAGAAAGCCCCTTCTTCGTTTTGCTGCTGAAATTTGCGTGCCTGACTGAGCCGCTTTTCCGCCACTTTATTGGCTTTACGGGAGCGTGTACCCGCTACGTCAGCTGCCAGGGTATCCGTCCGCTGTTTAAAGAACCACAAGCCTACAAACCCTACAAAGGGAAGTAGGTATAGCAACCAGAATAATCCTCCATCTATGAAGGATTCGCCCTTTCTCTGCAGGATAGTCCCTTCTGTCATGATATAGCGGATGTCTTGCCCAATAAGTTCTATGTCTTCCTTCTGGGTGACTAAGGGTGCATTACTAGCTTCCTGCGCCTCTCCACTTACCTGTAGGGTGTAGCTGTCTGAGCTAAGGGTCATATACCTTCCCTTAGCAAGGTCATAGTAAGACCAGTTCACCTGGGGAAGCTTATAATTTCCCGGATTACGGGGAATGATCAGAAAATCAAAGGTCTTAGAGCCAGAAATTACTCCTCCACTTTTGGAGAATTTATCAGCTACCTGTGGATCATACACCTCAAAGTCTGGCGGAAAGTCTAGTTGAGGGGTTTCCAGGGTCTTGATATTCCCTTTTCCTTTTAGGCTGACTTTCATGGTGACAGGCTCCCCTGTCTCTGTTTCATTTTTATCCAGGCTTACATCCAGGGTATAGGCGCCTACCGCACCGCTAAAGTCAGCTGGACGCCCACTAGTGGGAAGTGCCTTCACATTAATGCTGATAGGGGTACTGGAGAATTCAAAAGGCACATCTTGATATGTCTCAAAGAAGCTATCAAAAATAGATTGCGATCTTCTTCTGGGGCCTCTTACCTTGATATTAGCTTCCAGCTTCATTTTATCTATGGTCAGCTTCCCTGAACGCTGCGGGAAGAGTATGACCTTTTTGATGGTAGCTACATTAAAGCGCTTGCCATTATAGATCTCTGGTTTAGGCTGGGCATTATCTGTATTAATTTCTTCTACCCAAAAGCTCTTAAAAGAAGGGGACTCCACCAGATTCAGACCAGATATGGTAGCACCCATATAAAGCTTGAAGGTTACACTTAGCTGTTCTCCCTGAAGGACAGAAGACTTGGAAGGAATAGCTCTCACAAACACATTCTCCCGAATCTGCCGCATAAGGTCAGGGCTAATACCTTCCGTATCTTTTTGCTGGGAAGCTACACTCTGTCCCTGTCCCTGCTGACTTCCCCCGGAAGGAGCAGCTGCAGCCGCCACTATTTCTACGCTGATGGGTTCAGTAGCCAGGGTCTTGTCTCCTACCTTGATAGTCGCTTTCCCTATAGTATGCTTCCCTTCTTGTACTCCCCTTAAGTAAAAAGAGTAGCTCATGGTCTGGCTGACCTGACCATTTACGATCTGCATACTGGAGGAGGAGTTGGGACCAGCTACTACCTGGAGCGGATCAAAATCGGGGAACTCTATTTGCCTGCTTTGGGCATTCTCCAACTGGAAAGATACCTGGAAAGGTTGATTGACAGGTACCTTATTACGGTCCACAAAGGCCACAAATTTCTGGGCTGAGACTTCACTCAGCAGAAATAAAGGGGCTAGCAAGAGAAGGCAAATGCCTCTAGGTATATACTTATAGGTCATAACGGTTTTACCAGTCTTTTTCAGGTTTAACACGAGGCCCTTTCTTGACTTTTTTCTTCTGGAGATCTTTCTGCAGTTTCTCCTCCTGATACATGAGGGCTTCCAGCATTCTGGCTATCTCTTCAGGAGACATTTGTTGCTGCTGCGCCTGCTGGTTCTGGTTCTTTTGCTTTTCAGGATCTGACTGCTGATCCTGATTTTCCTGGTTCTGTTGGTCTTGTTGCTGATCTTTATTCTGTTGGTCCTGATTATCTTTGTTTTGCTGGTCTTTATTCTGCTGATCCTGATCTTTCTGATTCTGGTCATTTCCATCCCCACCCTGTCCGTTTTTCTGCATATTCTGTGCATAGGCCAGGTTGTAGCGGGTAGCCTCATCATTTGGATTGAGCCGTAATGACTGCTTGAAAGCTTCTATGCTTTTCTCCAGGTTTCCTTGCTGCTGCATATTGCTGAGGAGGGCGTTTCCCAGGTTGTAGTAAGCCTGAGCTTTTTCCTTGGGGTCTTCTGCCATATTAGCCGCCAATTGAAATTCACCTACGGCATCCTCATATTTTTCCTGTTTGTATAGGGCATCTCCTCTATTGAAATGGCCGGCATGGCTCGCATTGTTTTTAGTCAGGGCTTCTTGGTAGGCAGAATCAGCCACCCCATAGCTGCCTTTCACATAGGCTTTATTTCCGTCTCTGAGGTACGTTCTTTCTCCTGTGCCGAATAGCTGTGCATTTACGCTAAGGGTAGTTAGGAGAATGAATACAAGCAATGTGGCATTTTTACATATCGCATAGGTAGAGACGCGATACATAGCGACTCTACGGCCATTATATATGTTTCCAAACATCTTCATCATTTATCCTTTTCTGGTTTCAAACATTTTCCAGTTATTAAACCATCTGTTTTTGCGTTCTGACAAAAAGTATTCTATGACTAAGAGAAAGATAGCCAGGGCCAGAAACCACTGGAACTGATCTTCATAGTCTGTAAATACACGTTCTTCATATTCTTTTCTTTCCATAGCGGATAGCTCGCTTTCTACAGCTCTCACTTCTCTGCTACCATTGGAGAGTCTGAAGTATTTACCATTGCCGGCCACTGCCACTCTCTGAAGCATATTCTCATTTAACTTGGAGAATACAATACTTCCATTGTTATCTCTCTTGTAGTCTTCTCTCCCTCCTCTGTCTACCGGTATGGGCGCCCCCTTAGGGGTACCCACCCCTAGGGTGTGTATGATAATCCCTTTTTCTCCTGCTGCTTCAGCCGCCTCTTGAGCTTCAGGTTCATGGTTTTCTCCGTCAGAGAGAATAAGCATAGCTTTAAACTGAGGGTCTCCATTTTCAAAGGCTTTCTCCCCTAGCTTGATAGCCTCGCCTATGGCTGTCCCCTGAGTAGGAGCTAGCTCTGTAGTGATGGTTTGCAAGAAGGTTTTAACCGCCACATAATCAGAGGTTAGGGGAACTTGTAAGTAGGCGTTTCCTGCAAAAATAATTAACCCTATTCTGTCACCTTTTAGCTCGTCTATCAGGCTGGAAATAAACTGCCTGGACCTGGCTAAACGAGAAGGACGCTCATCCTGAGCCAAC
>JBCCLI010000135.1:0-15305 GCA_039026975.1 Bacteroidota bacterium
AAGCAGAGGGAGCAATAGTAAGCATGTGAGAAATGGCCTGGTGATTTTCCAGTTTGCCGTAACCGTGGTTCTGTTGGCCGCTACCTGGGTGATAGACAAGCAGATGGGCTATATGCTGAATAAAAAACTGGGCTATGATAAGGAGCAAGTCCTTATCCTACACGGCGCACAAACACTTGGAGAGAATGTCTACGATTTGAAGACTGAGTTGAAACGAGTTCCGGGAGTGGAAGAGGTAAGTGTGAGTAGCTTTCTCCCCATTGAGAATACCAGCAGAAATGGAAATGGCTTCTTTCTGCCAGAAAATAGAGAGAATGAAGACCAGCACATAGGCGGACAGAGATGGACAGTAGATCATGATTACCTGAAGGCTATGGGTATGAAGGTATTGGAAGGGAGGAACTTTGATGTGAACATCTCTGCAGACTCCCAAGCTGTCATCATCAACCAGGCCATGGTGAAAGAGCTAAGGCTGGAGAATCCCATAGGGAAACAGATTGCCAATAACTGGAATACCTGGACCGTGATTGGGGTAGTAGAGGACTTCCATTATGAGAATATGCGAGAGGACATAGATGCACTTCTCTTCTGTATTGGAAGAAGTACCAGAAGTGTAACAGTAAAGCTTGGGACCAACAATGTAGGTCAAACTATAGATGAGATCACTAAAACCTGGGACACCTTCTCTCCCCAGCAAAGCATACGCTATGCCTTCCTGGATGAAAGCTTTGAGCTGATGTTTGCAGATGTGAAAAGGATAGGACAGCTATTCAAAGGCTTTACGCTTTTAGCTATCGTGATCGCCTGTCTGGGCTTACTGGCACTTTCCGCCTTCATAGCAGAACAAAGAAGCAAGGAGATAGGCATACGCAAGGTACTGGGGGCTACTGTCTCCAACATCGTGAGCATGCTCTCAGCCGACTTCCTGAAACTGGTGATGATAGCTACCCTGGTAGCCATACCTGTAGCTTGGTGGGGTATGAACCAATGGTTATCTGACTTTGCCTACAGGACTCAGGTGGGTTGGGGTTTGTTTTTCTGGACGGGCGTCTTGGCGCTGGTCTTAGCATTCCTGACCATCAGCTTCCAATCAGTGAAAGCTGCTCTGGCTAATCCAGTGGATTCTCTTAGAAATGAATAGAACCCAGGGAATCACCATAAAGAAATCATGAATCAACCAAGACCCCCTAAGTGGCTGACCCGCTTTCTAATATGGTTTTGTCGGAAAGACCTCCTGGAGGCTGTGCTGGGAGACATAGAAGAACTCTATTCTCGGAATATGAAGACCTATGGAAAAGGAAGAGCCAGGATACTCTATGGCTGGCATGTATTCCTCTTTTTGCAACCTTTTGCTGTTAACAAGAACCTTTTTTCATCTCTCGTAACCCAAACCATCATGTTTAGGCACTTTTTCAAGATCGGCTGGAGAATTCTCATCAAGCAGAAATGGTATTCTCTTATTAAGATAGGTGGATTTGCCATAGCCATATTGGCTTGTATGCTCATTGCCTTGTTCGTCCGGCAGGAACTCACCTATGATAAACACTATGCAGAGCAGGACAGAATCTATCGGGTGATCAGGAAAAACATGAGTTTTCAGGATCCTGAAGGACCCAGGGAAAAAAATATTCTTTTCCCTGCCCCTTTTGCGGAGGCACTTAGAAACGACTATCCGGGTTTGGAGGAGGTGGGAAGTTACAATAGCATCCAGATGTTTGGATCGGGAGGTAATGAGGTACGTATATCCGGTCAGTCCCACAGCTTTCATCAAGACGAACTTATTTATGCCGACCAGCAATTACTCAATATCCTGGAAGTGCCCTTCTTTTTGGGTGATGCTCAGCATGCACTGGATCAGCCTAATTCTGTCGTGATTTGCCATTCTCTCGCCAAGAAATACTTCGGAGCTGCTAATCCTATAGGTAAAACTTTTGTCCTAAATAATGATGAGAAGATCCTCTACACCATCACAGGGGTCATAGAAGATCCACTTCCTACTACTCACCTCAAGATGAGATTGGTGATTTCCCTGGCTGAAAAGGAGTTCTACGAGGGAGAAAGGACTAATTGGGGAAACTCTAACTATCCTGCTTATGTGAGAATACGCGAAGGAAAAGACCTGGTCGCCATGGAGGAAGCTATTAACAGGACCATTGATAAATACTTTGCGCCTGCTGTTGCTGCGATAGATGATCCACGTATAAACGCTTTCATGGAAAGCATGGAATTATCATTCCAACCCGTAGATGAGATTTACATGAACCATTATGAGGTAGTGGATGATCTCCCACATGGAGATATAAGATACATTTGGCTATTTGGGGCTATAGGATTTTTCATCCTCCTGATAGCATTGATCAATTTCGTCAATTTATCTACGGCACGCTCTGCCAACAGAGCCAAAGAAGTTGGATTGAGAAAAACTTTAGGTACCCGCAGAAGCAGCCTGGTTTCCCAATTTATGACCGAATCATTTTTGATTTGTCTGTTTTCCTTTGTGGTCGCTCTGCTCATGTTGATCTCTCTTTTGCCTTTATTTAATGTTGTTTCAGGCTTATCTCTCACTATCCCCTGGGAAGATTGGTGGGTGATTCCCCTTATGCTCCTGGCCATTTTGGGCATTAGTCTGCTGGCAGGTATGTACCCTTCCTTTTATTTATCAGCCTTCCGGCCGGTAGAGGTCCTAAAGGGCAATCTCAGCCTTGGGAGCAATAGTAAGCACGTCCGAAATGGATTAGTCATGTTTCAGTTTGCCATTACTGTGGCCTTACTGGCAGCTACTGGCGTGATAGAAAAACAAATGGGCTTTATGCTGAACAAGAAGTTGGGATATGAAAAAGAGCAAGTATTACTGCTCCACAGCACTCACACACTGGGAGATGATGTCTACAACCTAAAAACAGAAATAAAGCGTATTCCCGGGGTTGAGGAGGTGAGTGTGAGTGGATTTTTACCTGTGGATAATACCACCCGGAATAGAAATGGATTTTATATCAAAGGAAGGGAAGAAATAGACCAGCATGTAGTAGGGCAGAGGTGGACAGTAGACCATGATTACCTAAGCGCCATGAGCATGAATATTCTGGAGGGAAGAGATTTTGATCAGGCTATCTCTTCAGATTCTCAGGCAGTCGTCATAAACCAATCCATGGCCAAAGCCTTGAATTTAGAGAACCCTATTGGGAAACAAATATCTAACAGACGATTTACCTGGACAGTAATTGGGGTAGTAGAAGATTTTCATTTTGAGAATATGCGGGAGGAGATAGACCCACTTTGTTTTCATATAGGAAAAAGTACAAGGAGTGTCATCTTAAAACTGAACACTCAGAATATTACCCAAACCGTAGATGCCATCACCCAAACATGGGACAGTTTTTCACCCGGCCAAAGCATCAGATATGCCTTCCTGGATGAGAGCTTTGAGATGATGTTTGCAGACGTGAAGAAAATCGGGCAGTTATTTAAGGGCTTTACCCTTCTGGCTATTGTGATCGCCTGCTTAGGGCTGTTGGCACTTTCCGCCTTCATTGCAGAACAGAGAAGTAAAGAAATCGGGATTCGGAAAGTGTTAGGAGCCTCAGTCTCTAATATTGTGAGTATGCTTTCCAGAGACTTCCTGAAACTGGTACTCATCGCGACGGTGATAGCGGTACCTATGGCCTGGTGGAGCATGAACCAGTGGCTAGCAGACTTTGCCTATAGAATTAAGATTGACTGGAGCGTATTCTTCTGGACGGGAGTCGCGGCTCTGGTCCTGGCCTTCCTCACCATCAGTTTCCAGTCAGTGAAAGCGGCTCTGGCCAATCCAGTAGATTCATTGAGGAATGAGTAGAAGAATAATGATGTCTCCTGCTGGAAGAATAATAGTCGATAATAAGATAAAATTTGCCGAATACCCCATCTTAGTGGCTATTAACTTATATGAAAGGGATGGAAAAATCAGTAATTAGGAGTAGGTAAGAAAAATGTGTTCTTATCTATAAAGAATTACCATCATCCTAATTTCTATCTATGAAAAAATATATTTGGACCTGTTTACTTTTCATGAGTATAGGTATCATACCGGTATTCTCCCAATTACAAACAGGTCAAGAAATAGCAGTTACAGAAACTGAGTCTGGAAAAGTAAGAGGACTTATCCGAAATGGGATTTATACCTATAAAGGAATCCCCTACGCCAAAGCAGAACGATTTGAAGCTCCCCAAAAGGCAGAGAGCTGGGAGGGCGTTAGAAGCTCTATGACCTGGGGGCCAGTAGCTCCACTAGTAAATCCCACAAGCAATGTCCAAGACGAGTCTGAGTTTGTTTTTGACCACGACTGGGGGTACAGTAATGAAGACTGTCTGGTTCTTAATATATGGACACCTGGCATTCAAGACGGAAAAAAGAGGCCAGTGATGTTTTGGATTCATGGGGGAGGATTTACCTCTGGATCTTCTCAGGAACTTCCTTCTACCCATGGAGAAAATCTAGCCAAAAAGGGGGATGTGGTAGTAGTCTCCATTAATCATAGGCTGAATGTCTTGGGCTTTCTGGACTTATCTGCCTATGGGGAAGCTTACCAGTATTCAGCTAACCATAGCCTGCTGGACATACGTGTGGCCATGGAGTGGGTGAAGGAAAATATTAGCTCATTCGGGGGGGATCCTGATAATGTTACGATCTTCGGACAATCAGGAGGCGGCGCTAAGGTAAATACACTGATGGCTATGCCTTCTGCTAAAGGGCTATTTCACAGGGCTGTTAACCACTCTGGTTCCTACATAACTAGCCTCCAGAAAAAAGAAGTCAGTCAGGATATAGCGAAGGAGGTTCTTAAAGAGCTGTCTATTTCGGAGAATGAAGTAAGCAAATTAAAGGAAGTCTCTTTTCGAGAATTAGCTGATGCAGGTAAAAAAGCACTCAAAACAGTAGAAAATAGACTGAGAGCGGATGGCGTGGCCATGTTAGGGTTTGGACTAGACTGGATGCCAAGTGTAGATGGTAAACTCCTTCCATATGATATTTTCTCCGAGGAAGCGCTGGAACTATCCAAGGATATTCCGCTGTTAGTAGGGACGGTAAAGAATGAATTCATGGCGTCCCTTTTCCTAAATATGCCCAATGCGAGTGAGCAACAGGTAAGAGGACTCATTCAAATGCAGCAAGGAGAAAAAACAGAGGACTTCATTGCTGCTGTTAAAGAGGCATATCCAGATGATACCCATCCCACAGACCTCATGGATGTAGATGCCATTTTTAGACCAGGAGCTGTGTATCAAGCCAATGAGAAAAGTGAGATAACAGATGGGGCTAGTGTATACATGTATTTATTCTCCTGGCAGTCACCTGTCATGGACGGAAAGTATAAAGCCGTGCACTGCATGGAGCTGCCTTTTGTATTTGATAATATAGATAGGGCTGAGAATATGACAGGTGGGGGAGAAGAGGCACATGTACTAGCAGATAAGGTCAGCCAGGCATGGATTAATTTTGCCAGAACAGGAAATCCTAATCATGCTAAAATTCCTGTATGGGAGGCTTATACCTCAGAAAATGGGACTACTATGTTCTTCGATAATGAATGCCAAGTCAGGCATCATCATGATAAGGCCTTTATGGAGATAGTAAGTAAAGTACCTTGAACTAGCAGAAACTTACAGCCACAGGTATACAGATTTTCTTTCATTTGTACATCTGTGGCTTTCTCATCAAAAGAAAGATGCTAGCTCAATCAAGACAGCAGGTTGCTGTAGCTTGAGTTCCCCACTACTGACAGTGAAGTGATGGGTGTATTGTCCATTTGAAGGAGAAGTGTATACTTCTACATGCTTATCAACAAGGTTGAAAATCCATACCTCCTTAATTCCTGCTTCAGCATAAATAGGAAGCTTAATTTCTCTATCATATGCAAGAGAAGAATCGGCCATTTCAACCAGTAAGTATATGTCTTTAGGAGAAGGATGCTCCCCGGCATAGTAATCTTCCCTTTTACTTACTACACAAATATCAGGTTCAGGTTCAGTAAAATTAGAAAGAATGATAGGGTTTTGACTTCTTACCAATGCCTTTCCATGTAATTGAAAAATCAGAATATCTTTCAGTTTTTCCACCATGGCAGCATGTTGGCTCCCTATTGGACTCATTTGGATAATTTCTCCTTTGATTAATTCAAGCCCACTTTCAGAAAGGATTCCTACCTCTCCCATTTTGTGGTAATCCGATACACTGATAAGCCGTTTGTTAACTTGAATTGGCATATAGAAGTATTTGTAATCATAACTTACCTAAATGATTACCGCTTAACAACCATATTCTTCTGAGGAAAATCTTACCCCTCAAAATCTACCCAGCCTAAAAGCTCACGTCTGATGAGGCCACTTAGCAACTTGATGTGGCTATCTCTGTCGTTTAGGCAAGGGATGTAGGTAAATTCTTCCCCTCCATTTTCCAGGAACTCATCCCGAGCTTCCATAGCTATTTCTTCCAGGGTCTCTATACACTCACACACAAAGGCGGGAGATGCTATAGCTATTCTCTTTACACCATCATGCGCCAGCTTTTCTATGGTTTTATCTGTGTAAGGCTGAAGCCACTCTTCAGGTCCAAAGCGTGACTGAAAGGTATTGATCCATTTATCTTCCGGCCATCCCAGTTTTTCTCTAACTAGTCTTGAGGTCTTAGCACAGAAACAGTGATAAGGATCACCTTCCATTAAATAGCGTTTGGGTAGGCCGTGGAAAGAGGTAAGGAAGACCTCGGGGGGTTGTTCTAATTCATCCAACTTTTCCTGAATGGACTCAGCAAGTACCTCTATATAAGCCTCTTCATCATACCAACCCGGGGCGGTACGTATGGCTGGTTGCCAAGCAAGTGTCTTGAGGTAATCAAAGGCCTTGTCATATGCGGTGGCAGTGGTAGTGGCACTATATTGCGGATAGAGCGCAAAGAGCAGAATCTTGCTACACCCCTGATCTTTGAGAGATTCCAGCATTTTAGCGGTAGAGGGGTTACCATAGCGCATCCCAAATTCTACCACAATATTATCATGCTCTGCTAACTCCTGTCCCACTTTTTCCGCTATAGATCTGGTATACACCAGGAGGGGGGATTCATTCGTGCGCATATCCCAAATGGACTTGTAGGCAGCACCGCTTCTAAAGGGACGGGAAGTAAGAATAATTCCCTGTAGGAGAGGCTGCCATAACCAGGAAGGATAGTCAATTACACGCTTATCACTCAGAAACTCCGAGAGATACCTGCGTACAGACCGGTAGTCAGTGGCATCAGGTGTTCCCAGGTTCAGCAGTAATATCCCTATCTTCTGCTTTTTTACAGGAGGATGACCACCCGGTAGGGGACTTCCACTGACCTTCTTATTAACTTCCTTTTTTACTGCTGTACCGTTAACGTGCTGCATAACTCAGGTTGTAAATTTGATGAGGGACATTACCCATCTAATTGCTATTGCCCAATAGATTAGCACTATTGTTCTTACTTCTACCAAAAAATCAACGGAATGTTTTAGGTTTTCAGTAGCTCAAGGCTGGGCAGGTGTAGTCTACTCTCATTAACAACTTCTTAGTCGGCTACTTGTTGGCTAGCATAACTGAATTTTCATTTATCATTTATCCTTTTTTGAAGCGTCTTTTCAAGGAGGTGCTTCATTTTTTCAGGCTGATCTATCCACAGGCTATGGCCCGCTTTTTCCACAACTGAAAGCTTCATTCTAGGGATTTCTGCTGCCCATCTCTTGGCGAGGACAGCCCCAAAGTCTAGAAAATCATGATCTCCGATAATGAGGGTAATAGGGTAGGAGGCCTTCCTTATATCTTCAATAAAATTCCACCCTCCTTTCGGATAGGTGTTTTGAGTAAGGCCAAATACCTTTCCTTTATACAGTGCTCTCCCTCCCCTCAGTTCAGTCCATTTGGTAACATCATAGAGCATCCTCCCGGCAAAATTAATCCTAAAAAGGCTGGTTTCCTCCTGAGAGGTTAGGGGAGGAGAGGACCTATCAAGCTGATACTTTACAATTTCTTCCTTAATGGCGGCTCTTTTCATAAAGGCGGTTTTTTCATCCTCCTTCTCCTCAGCATGTTTCCAGTCGTCTTCCGGTAGAGGATTCTTGAGAAATCCAGGAGGAGACATGAGAATGAGACTCGCTATCTTCTCTGGATATCTGGAAGCATACGCACTGGCAAGGATGGATCCCATAGAATGCCCTACTAGGGTAAGTTTGTCTACCTTTATGGCTTTTCGTAGACGCTCCACATCTTCTATATGCTGATCAAAGGTGATGAGAGAGTCAGGAAAGGGAGATCTGAGAGACCCTCTTTGGTCATACAAGATAAATCTGCCTACCTCTTCCATGCCTTCTACCAAAGACATCATACCCTTATGGTCGCCACCCCATCCTCCGTGGAGTAAGACTACTACCTGATCTCCACTGCCATATTCCCTCACATAAATCTGTGGATCATTTTGCCAGTCTCCGGTAGATAAAAACCAGTCGTCCATCCTGGGGAGAAGAGCTTCCTCTGTGGTGGCATCTTGCCCAAGCACTTCTCCTGATATACTGTTTAGGGACAGTAAAAGAATGGTCCAAAGTAAGAATATAGATTCTCGCTTTGGCTGCATTGTAAGTGTTTCCATGTAATAAAGACAACAGGAATTTCCTGAAGGTTCCTTACAGGCTGATATTCATGGCTTTACTCATACCTCAAGGCGCTTACCGGATTAGACCTGGCAGCAGCTATAGTCTTGTAAGAAACGGTCAGTATGGTAACCAATACCACTAAGAAACCTGATAGAGCAAATACAGTCCATCCTATCTCAATCCGTGTGGCAAAGTTCTCCAGCCACCCATTCATAACATACCAGGCAAATGGCCAGGCTATGAAGTTGGAGATCAAAACCAGCAGGATAAACTCTTTTGACAAGAGGTAAATGATGTTCTGAGCCTCTGCCCCGAAGACCTTCCGTATGCCTATCTCCTTAGTTCTTTTGAGAGCACTGAAGGCTGATAAGCCAAACAGCCCCAGGCAAGCCACAATAATCGCAAAAATGGCAAACAAGGTAAACACCCGACTGACTTTTTGCTCATTATGATACTGTCGATTATAGTGTTTGTCCAGGAAGAAATATTCATAGGGGTTTCCCGGGAAAAATGAGGAATACTGCTCTTCAACCTGCTTAAGCGTTTCCGTATAATTCTCAGGTCTAATCTTAATTGAAAAATAATTAGCTCTGTGCGTGAATAAGGGAAACGCAATAGGCGCCACAGGAGCCTGAACAGACATTTGATGATAATCATCTACTACGCCCAGCACCTGCCAGTCTTTTCCCCAGAAATATACTTTTTGAGTAATCGCTTCTTTCGGAGAATGGAATCCCAGGTATTCAACGGCAGATTTATTAATAATCACTCCCTCATAATCCGTGGAGAAAGACTTATCATAGTTCCTGCCTGCCAACATGTTGATATTGTAAGAGGGGAAGTATTCATAGTCTACTCCTGCGAAATAAATAATTTTAGAGGCATCCTTGGTATCCTGACTTTTCCTAATAGGCCTGGACCAGAAAATTTCTGTGCCGGGAATATTAGTACTACTACTGATGGAGTTTATTCGGGCAAAATTCCCTAATTCCTGCTTGAACGCAGTTAAGGTGGGTTCACGGAGGGAGTCAACAGCAAAAACATTAGGGGCTTTAACCACCAGGGTTTCAGCCATATTGAACCCAAGGTTCGCATTTCGCATATGTGCCAGCTGTTGGTAAACAGTAATTGTCCCTGCTATTAATGCAACAGAAGCAGCAAACTGGAATAC
Organism: Bacteroidota bacterium; assembly: GCA_039026975.1. Lineage (GTDB taxonomy): Bacteria > Bacteroidota > Bacteroidia > J057 > J057 > JBCBKZ01. The sequence continues at coordinate 9,814 of JBCCLI010000135.1, forward strand.
TACCAGTACTCTTCTGAGTTGATTGGCTGTTTTCTTGGTAGAAAGACTTCCCTTGAATGCAGAAACAGGCCTAAAAGAGGATAATACAAAGGCAGGATAAGCGCCAGCTACTACGGATCCCAGGACGAATATGCCCACAAAAGCAAGCCAAAACATGGGATCTGCAAGGAAACTAAGGTCTAATTGTGAATCCGTAAGCTGGTTGAAATACTTTATCCCCACTGCCACGATGATGAGTCCGAGTATGACAGCCAGAAAGTTTAGCAGGAAGGATTCCGTCAAAAACTGGGTAATTAGCTGCTTTCTGTAGGCACCTATGGTTTTCCTGACACCTACTTCTTTAGCTCTTTCCAGAGATCTGGCGGTGGATAGATTGATGTAGTTAATCCAGGCAATCAGGAGAATGAAAAAGGCAATAATAGATAGGAAGAATACAGCTTGTCCATCTCCCTGTTCCTCTGGCTCAGACTCCTGAAGCAGATTCGAATGCAAGTGGATATCTGTGATAGGCTGTAGGGGAAATTCAGACTTGCTGGCATATTTCTCAAATTCCTCCCCTCTTTCTGCCACCAATGCCTCATCAAACTTTTTGTTAAACGCTTTAATATCTACCCCTGGCTGGAGCAAGACGTAGGAGTTAAAGTCGTACCATACCCAACTGGTTTCTGAATTGGCCTCACCATCCTTATTTCTGGTAGAATTATTCAGGGTTTCATAGGAGACTAAATAATCAAACTTGATATGGGAATTATTAGGGACATTTTTTGCCACACCCGTTACTTCATAATCATTCCCCCCATCAATCTTGATGCGTTTGCCCATAGGCTCCTCATTGCCAAACAACTTCCTTGCTGCATGTTCAGAAACAACAATCTTACTGGGCCCGACCAAGGCGGTTTCGTCTCCTGTGAGTAGGGGGAAATTGAAAATTTGTAGGAAGGATGGATCTACCACCTGTATCCTGTTTTCAAAATATTCCTCCTGTCCATAGGAAACTATGCCATCCATAGGAAAGGCTCTGGCAAAATCTATTACCTCCGGCATCTTTTCCTTCATAAAAGGGGCAGCCCTGGGGACAGTTGCGGCGCAGTCTACTGTCAATTCGTTGCCCTCATAAAGCTTATACCTAATTCTGTATATATTCTCATGGTCTTCATGAAATTTATCATAGCTACGTTCATAGGAGACGTATTGCATAATGAAGAGAACTGCTGCTATTCCTAGAGCTAGTCCGCCAATATTGATGATGGAGTATCCTTTATTTTTTAGCAGATTTCTCCAGTTGATGAGAAGATAATGTCTTAGCATGGCAGGATAAATAGTGTGTGATTGTGCATGTTTAATGGCAAAAGGCCTTAGGTAATTGAGTACTTGAAACCAGTAATTCAGTTGGGCTACCCAAGCAGGATGCTGGGTCAGCATCTGTTCATGCTTTTCCTCCAGATCTCCCAACACCTCTTCTGCCAGGTCCTCACGGAGAAACCACTGGAGCAGGATAGAAGCGGAGGTGGGAGGTTGTGGATTCATATTTTATTGCATTCAATACTTTCTCAAGCATATAGATTTATCAGCTAATGGCCTGTTGATAAAGCATACACCCCCTCGGCAGTTATGGAAATAACCGCAAAACCCAGTAGGGGGATATTAGCTGGCATATAAGCTTACTTATTCATACCGGAGTGCACTTACAGGATTAGAATTAGCTGCTTGAATAGTTTTGTAAGCCACTGTAAGAATGGTAATGAGCACAACGATTAATCCACTCAAAGCAAACACAGACCACTGTATCTGGATACGGGTAGCAAAGTTCTCCAGCCAGCCATTCATGAGATACCAGCCCAGCGGCCATGCAATCAGATTAGAGATCAATACCAGTAGGATAAACTCCTTAGAAAGTAGATAAATGATGTTCTGGGCCCCGGCACCAAATACCTTTCTGATCCCTATCTCTTTAGTGCGCTTCAAGGCACTGAAGGAAGACAGACCAAACAAGCCCAGGCAAGCCACAATAATGGCAAATATGGCAAAGAGGGTAAATACCCGACTTACTTTCTTCTCATTATTATACTGGCGGTTATAATGCTCATCTAAAAAGAAGTAGTCAAAGGGATTTCCGGGAAAAAAGGACAGATATTCTCCCTGTACATTTTCTAGTGTTTCCTGATAGTTTTCAGGCCTTACCTTGATGGTAAAGAAGTTGGCCCAACCCTTAATTAGAGGAAATACCATAGGGGCCACAGCTGCCTGTACAGACATTTGGTGATAGTCATCAACTACTCCAATAATAGGTCTATTCTCACCCCAAAAATATACCTCCCCTGAGACAGCTTGATCTACCGTCTCAAATCCTAAATACTTTACTGCTGCTGCATTTAGAATGACTCCTTCCTCATCAGTGGAAAAGGATTTGTCATAGTTTCTACCCCCGACAAATTTAATATCATAGGAAGGAAAATAATCATGATCTACCCCAGCTATGTAAATGATTTTATTATCATTTTCATTATCATTTGCTTTCCTAATTCCGTTAGTCCAGAATATTTCTGTGCCGGGGATATTAGAACTACCTGCAATCGAGTTTACTTGAGAAAATCCCATGATCGTTTCTTTAAATGAATTAATAGTGGGTTCTCTCAGTGAGTCTACCTCAAATATATTGGGCCCCTTAAGCACCAGGGTTTCACTCATGTTAAACCCCAGGTCAGCATCACGCATATGGGACAGTTGTTGGTAGACAATGATGGTTCCAGCAATGAGGGCTACAGAAGCAGCAAACTGGAATACAACCAGTACCCTTCTTAGCTGATTAGCTAGTTTTCTTGAAGAAAGACTTCCCTTAAAGGCAGATACTGGCCTGAAGGAAGAAAGGACAAAAGCGGGATAGGCACCTGCAACTAATGAGCCAATGATAAAAATACTTATGAACACAGCCCAGAAAATTGGGTCTTGTAGAAATGCCAAACTCAGCTGAGAATCCGTTAGGCGGTTAAAATAACGGATCCCAAAAGTAACTATGAGTAATCCTATGATAATGGATAAGAAGTTTAACAGAAAGGATTCTGTTAAAAACTGAGAGACTAATTGTTTACGATAAGCACCTATGGTTTTTCTTACCCCTACTTCTTTAGCTCTCTCCATAGACCTGGCAGTAGAGAGATTTACATAGTTTATCCAGGCTATGAGGAGAATGAAGAAGGCAATGATAGACAGGAAAAATACAGCATTTCCATCTCCTTGTTCTTCAGGCTCAGACTCTTGAAGCAGATTTGAATACAGATGGATGTCTGTGATGGGCTGTAGGGGAAACTCAGATTTAAAATTATATTTCTCAAAGGCTTCTCCTCTCTCTGCTACTAGCGCTTCATCAAACCTGACGTTAAAGGCTTCCACATCCACCCCTGGCTGTAGCAATACATAAGAATTAAAGTCATACCACCCCCAACTCGTTTCTGATGCTATGGTACCATCATCATTTTGGGTATTTCTGTTAAGCGATTCATAAGAGATGAGGAAATCAAACTTAATATGAGAGTTATCAGGGGTATCCTTAGCTATTCCCGTGACCTCCATATCATTTTTTCCATCCTGTTTGAGCACTTTTCCTATGGGGTCTTCATTCCCAAAGTATTTCCTGGCTATACTCTCAGTGATGATCACCTTGTCAGGTTCATTTAAAGCCGTTGTGGGATCCCCATTAACAAGAGGGAAGTTGAATATTTTTAGGAAAGAAGGGTCCACTATATGCATACGCTCTTCTCTAAATTCCTTATCCTCATACTTCACTATCCCACCTGTAGGGAAGGCCCTGGCATAGTCTACCACCTCTGGCATTTTCTCCTTCATGAATGGCCCTACTCTGGGCACAGCGGCAGCGCAGTCTACATTTAATTTATCATTCTGATACAGCTTATATCTGATCCTGTACAAGTTTTCATACTCATCATGAAATTTATCATAGCTACGCTCATAGGAGACGTACTGCATGATGAATAAGACTGCGGCAATTCCTAAGGCTAAGCCCCCAATATTGATGATGGAGTAGCCTTTATTCTTAAGAAGATTTCGCCAGTTAATAAGAAGATAATGTCTGAACATGGCAGAATTTATTATGGTGGTATGTATGTGTTTTAGGGCAAATGGTCTGAGGTAATTAAAGACCTGAAACCAGTAAGTCAGCTGAGCCTTCCAAGGAGGCTCTTGGTCATTCAATAGGTTAAATTGTTCTTCCAAGTCCCCTAATACTTCCTCTGCCAGCTCTTCACGGAGTAACCGCAGCAGTAAATCGGAAGCTAATTTGGGAGCTTGCTTATTCATATCTGAGAGAATTCACTGGATCACTGTGAGCAGCTTTGACTGTCTGAATACTGACGGTCAGAAGGGTTAATCCCAAAGCTGCCAGACAAGCGCCTACATATACCCATAGGGAGACAGAAACCCTGTAGTCAAAGTTGTCCAACCAGCCACTGAGGTAGTAGAAGGTCAGGGGTATGGCAAAGCAGCAAGAAATGGCTACCAGGATGACAAAATCTGCTGAGAGAATACGCCATATATTGCTGACGGAGGCGCCCAAAATCTTCCTAATTCCTATCTCTTTAGTGCGTTTCTCCGCTACAAAGGCAGCTAAGGCGAATAGTCCGAGACAACTGATGAAGATGGCCAGCATAGCGAATACGCCCGCCAGTTTCATGATGCGCTGCTCTGAGCGGAACTTGGTGGCATAAGCCTTATCCACAAATTCATATAAGAAGGGAACACCAGGATAAATCTCTGACCAGCTTTCTTCTATTAAGGCGATGGATTCGGAAGGATGCCTTCCTCCAGCCAGTTTGAAATGAAGATAGTTACCGGTGAAATCAATGATTCCGTACAGCACGGGATGGAAGGAACTATAGGGAGACTGTACCACCATATTGTCTACTACGCCTATGACGGTCATTTCTCTCCCCCAGGCGCCTATAACTTCTCCTATGGGATCCTCAAAGCCCATGAGATCTGCTGCGGCCTGATTAATAATATAGGCAGTAGAATCGGTGGCATAAGCATTTGAGAAATCTCTGCCCTTTTTGATTTTCCAGTTGATGGTTTCCCCAAAATCATGATCTACATGCATAAGCGACACCTCCTCCCGCAAATTGGGATCTTTCCCTTTCCAGCTAAGCCCGCTCGAGGAGGACCAGATTTCTGTAATAGGATTCTCCGTAACAGACATGGCTTCAATAGCTCCTTTGTTCTGGAGTACCTGCTCAAATACATCCAGCTTAGCACCTATGTCATCATTCAGGATGGTACGCGAGTAGATTAAGCCAGCTTGATCATAGCCCACTTCTCTGTTTTGTCCATAGGAAATCTGGTTATATACGATGGCCGTCCCTATGATAAGCGTAATGCTCACTGTGAACTGAAGGACCACCAGGACTTTGCGAGGCAGGGTAGAGGCTCTCCCTCTCCTCACGCTTCCCTTTAAGGCATTTATAGATTTGAAGGAGGATAAG
>JBCCLI010000136.1:0-15251 GCA_039026975.1 Bacteroidota bacterium
ATATCCTGCATACCTCCATATGCTGGTTGGGCAGCTCCACTACTTACTGGGAAATTATTTGATTGGGAACTTGCTGTGAATACACAGTCGCCATTAGGAGCCATGATGATTTCTCCCCTGGACTCATCTCCATAGTTATGCTTAGTAGCGGTATACTCATTAATTTCCACTGTACCGTTAACGCCATCTTCTCCTGCCCCTCCTAAGTAGGTAGATCCTAACAGCTGTGTGCCATCCTCTGAAAAGTGCATGACCACTAAATCAAAGGCTTCCCTCGCAGGGCCTACATTCAAGCTAGGCTGGTAGGCATTTGCAGCAACGGGAAAGTTAGTAGAGTTTGTCCGCCCCAATAAAAATAATTCCTGTTGGTCGTTCACCACTAGGCTCGTAGGATACTCATCCTGCCCCCCCCCCAAGTACGTAGAGAAAAGTAGGCTATTCCCTTCCGGTGAAAACTTGGATAAGGTTATATCTGCCATCCCTCCTTGGAAACCTATTTGAAGGGCACCTAGCGTTACTGGATAACCATTTAGGCTGAAGTTACCGTAATGGATCCCTCCTGCATAAGCATAGCCTAGTTGGTCATAGGTAGCGGTATAGCCCCAGTTATCAGCCAGGGAGCCGCTATAGGTACTGAAAATGAGGGTAGGATCTATTACCAGCAGCTTTGAGGTATCATAGGATTCAGGAAATGAAAAAGTTACTTCATCATCCTCTACCACAAAATGACAAGGAACCGCTACCTGCTCTCCTCCTATCATTTGGTAGGCAAAGGGAGCCATTTCTACTATTTCTACTAAACTCGTTACTACATGCAGATTTCCGTCTTTCACAAATAGGTCATCCACTCCCTTATATTTCATTCTTATCACATCTGGATTTTTTCCCTCTTGGACGATGAACTCATACTTTAGCGCATCTCCCTGACCCAGGATCTGCATATCTATGCCTGTGTATAGATCCTTATACAGCAGCCGTCCGAATAGAGGGACCCTACTAACCCAATTTGAAGGGTCATTCCCCAAAAAATAATTGTGATAAGCTTCTTTCTTTTGGGAGGGATATATATGTACGCCATCACTAGCCCCTTGGAAGGAAAGCTGAAAAGCATGCTGCTTGACCATTCTTCCTTTTTCCCACCCCTGTTCTCCTCCATGAATATCAGGTAGGGCCTCATGAAAAATATAGGTAAATGCTCTATTCTCCAGGTAAAGAGCTCCCTGTTGGAGCGCTAGTCTATATGAGGAATGGGGATGGAACTGTCCTTCATTTTTAACAAAATTGATAGAAGAATGTAGACTGGGGTTCCAATCTGTACGCTCAGTGTTTTGGGCGGAAAGTGCGTTCAGGAATCCCACAGTTATAACACATCCTATAATTCTCGCAAAGTATACTTGCCACATATTAGGGAATTATGTGCATGACAATATGAAGGTAACTACTAATTTTGTACCAGTATAGCGTAAAAAAGCCTTACCGTTTACGTTACAAAACGTTTGTTTTCCCTTAGAGGAATCTACATCCAAATAGGTCAGGAGTAATCTGTGTGTAGGTATTGCCAAGTTTTCATATGAAATATACACTTAGTTATTGGGAAAAAGAATTTTCACAGCTCGAACGAGATATTATCATTCTTGGAGGAGGAATAGTAGGACTCCAAACAGCCGTAGAACTAAAGCGTCAAGCACCTGCCCTACATATTCTGCTTCTTGATAAAGGCCAGGGGAAGTTTGGAGCCAGCACAAAAAACGCTGGTTTTGCCTGCTTTGGTTCTCCTACTGAATTACTGGCAGACATAGATTCAGTAGGGGTATCCGCCTGTATGGAAACGGTAGCCAGACGCTGGCAAGGATTACAAAAATTGAAAGAATCTGTCCCTCTTTCTTACATAGACTTCCAACCACATGGGGGATATGAAGTTTTCCTTTCTCAGGAAAGCCAAGTATATCAAAAAGTCAGGGAGAATCTTTCATTTCTCAACCAGGAAATACAGCAAGCTACCGGCCTGGAAGACAGTTTTCAATTGGCAGATAACAGGCTGGAGGAAATGGGCTTTCAAGGTATTTCTCATCTGCTGTTTAATCCCTATGAAGGCCAGCTAAACCCAGCTAAACTCTGCCATGCCTTAAGAAGAAAAGCGGAGGAAGCAGGTGTTTCTATTTGGAATGGCATACATATAGCTGATATACAAGCAGAAGTAGGCAGGGTTACCCTTACAGATATCGCTGGATATACCTATAGAGCTAAAAAAGTAGTCGTAGCTACTAACGGCTTCACCAGTTCATTATTTCCAGCGGCAGATCTACATGCTGTCCGAAATCAGGTATTGATCACAGATGAAATACAGGGCCTACCTTTTCAGGGCTGCTTCCACTACCATGAGGGCTATGTCTATTTCAGGAATGTGGGAAAAAGGGTACTTATTGGCGGGGGAAGACATATAGATAAGCAAGGGGAAGAAACGTCTGATTTTGGAGAACACCCAGGTATTCTAGCTTATCTTACTCACCTCCTGGAAACTACTATTCTAGGAGGTACACCTTATACTATTCACCATAGCTGGTCCGGTATATTAGGCATGGGGAAGGAAAAGATGCCCTTACTATCATTTGTACATCCGAATGTCCTACTGGCTGTAAGGCTGGGCGGAATGGGAGTAGCCTTGGGATGGGAAGTAGGGAGTAAGGCAGCTACTCAGGTGTTAGAGAGACTTTAACATTCAAATTATGTACTTTGCGAAACTTTTTAGATAGAATAGCGGAACTATGGCAGAGAAAGGAAGAAATCAAACGGTGATCTCTAACAGGAAAGCCTCTTATGAGTATCACATTGAGGACAGGTTTGAGGCAGGAATTTCCCTGAGGGGGACAGAAGTAAAGTCTTTACGTGCCGGCAAAGCTAGCCTTCAGGAGGCCTTTTGCTATATCAAAAAAGAGGAGGTATTTGTAAAAAATATGAACATAGCTGAGTATGATAAGGGAAGCTATAATAACCATGAACCCATGCGTGAAAGAAAGCTTCTGCTCCGTAAGAAGGAACTTAAAAAGATCAAAAAACAGCTGAATGAAAAAGGATATACCCTCATTCCACTAAAAGTTTACTTCAATAAACGTAATTTTGCCAAAATGGAGATCGGGCTGGCAAAAGGAAAGAAAATCCATGATAAACGCTCTGATATCAAGAAGAAAGATACCCAAAGAGACTTAGACAGAGCGATGAAAAACTATTAAATGCTACTCCTAGTTAGCTTAACCTAATGACTAATATTACGAATGGATTCGTTTTCCCTTTCTAGCTATTGGATGATAGGATTGGTAGTATTGATAAGCCTGGGGTTTCTCGCTATCATCTTATACAGAAACAGACTTTTTAGGCTCAAACAAGGTGTTCACGAACAGTTAGCCAGTGATCTTGGGCTAAAAATCACCTACACAGAGCAGCAGGACTTCACCATCTTTGGAGAAAATAGAACCTACCCTGTACACATTACCCCTCACCATGCCGCTCTGGCAGGAAAAAAGAAAGTACGCTGGAGCGTAAAAACCAGTGTCCCCATGGTTAACCCCAACTTAATGGCCATTAGAATTAGCAGAAATGATGTAGAACCCTCTCCCTTTCTGGATCAGGTGCCGGTGTATAAACCCCAAACCTTAGCCCATAGCATAGCGCCATGGTTGGAAGTCCTGACCAATGATCTGATGTTTTCTCACCGGATTCTTTCTGATGACATCAAAATGGATTTGGTAGTGGCATTCAAGCAAGTACCCGAAGCCATTTTATTTGTCATGGATAATGAGCTTGCCTGTATTATCCCAGGCTTGCTCTATGAGAATTACCCTCCTGAGGTGTACAAAGCTTTCCTAAATCTACTCTTGAACATCAAAGATGAACTGAACTAGGATTTCTGGAATACTACGCTTTCAATCATACTGGCTGCAAATACCTCCCTTCTGATTAGTTGATATTCATATTCCTGAAATAGCTTATGGATAGTAGGTAGCTTCCAAGCCTCTACGCCACACATAGCTTTAAAAAATAGATACATCAGCAGGATTAATGCTCTCCGGAACAAACGGAAGCTATCCCGCTTGATAAAAAAATCCGAGTATAACCAGTGCCCGCCAGGTCTTAATATTTGATGAAGGCGTTCAAAAATAACTTCTAGCTGTTCCTGTTTGAAAAGATCTAATACAAAGGGGGAAATAATAGCGTCAAATGGGATTGTATTTTCATCCAGAAAGGTATCTGAAGCCACTACCCATTCGATCTTAAGGCCTGGGTTAGGGCTTAAGGTTTCCCAGTATTGCTGCGCTAGTAGTATCATTTTGGCAGATGGTTCCAGATAGGCAATCTCTCCTTCCAGTCTCTCTAGAGGTAACTCTTTTAGTAACCTTCCACTTCCCCCACCTAAGATGAGAATTCTCTTATGCGTATTAAGTACTGACATCCCCCAGGCAGTAGCCTCTTGTATCTGTCCTCCAAAGACTATTTCTCCCAGTTTATCATAGAAACTGGCAACCCGATCAAATCCAGCAGTAGCCATAGTGATTTACCAAAATAGATAGAGAAAGTTTTTATACACTTTCAGGTTCCTAAAGGTGCAAAAAAGAAGCGGAACCCATAATAGGTTCCGCTGTGGGTAGAGGCCTGTAAGAGTATGCTGCCTCACATCATTTGTTCAGCAGCCTTTGTAAGCCATTTATTCATGTATCACACTGTTAATTTCTCTGTATTCTCCTGCTACTACCTCTACCATATACAGACCTGTCTTCAAGCTGGAGAAGTCCAGTGCTTTTCTAGCACGGGTATTTACTCTTTCAGTCATCATGACCTGCCCCATATGGTTGTATACAGTTACCGTAGCGGCAGAAGCTTCTAGCTCAGAAAGATTCAGGTAAAGCGTTTCGCTCACCGGATTAGGATACATGCTCAGGCTATGTGCCTCAGGAGCACGAGATAGCGCATTACTGGCTACAGCCACTTCAGGTGCCACAAAACGATAGAGGAGTGTTTTTCCGACTCCTTCATCCCCTGATTTTCCTTTACCAGTAAAGGGAGTAGCTGTCAGCCTGTAAGCATCTCCAGCCATAGGGGCAGGATTTTGAGGGCTGAAGTTTCCTCCGTTATCTCCAAATAACGCGTAAGGAGCTGCATTTTCAGTTCTGCTACGTTCTAATGCACCTTCCAAGCTGAAAGAGACACTACCCACAGTTTCAGGGATAGTATTAGCTCTCACAGAAATATTGGTACTTGGGAGGGCAGTCAAATCTATGGAAGATCCATCTGGTATGGGATCAAAGCCTGGAATAGGCATATCTGAATCAGCATCTATTAAGGAGAAGTTGATCACTAAGGGTGCGCCCGTGCTTAGGCCTATAGCCAGGTCAGCCTGGACAAATCCTGCCCCCGTGGCGAAATCAAAACCGGGATCAAAACCGGGGGAATAGGGATTATCCATATCTATGGCCGTGGCCTGTAGATTTGCGAGAATCTCTGCTGGGCTAAGGGTAGGATTAGCTTCAAGCATTAAGGCAGCTACTGCTGACACGTGAGGGGCCGAAGCTGAAGTACCAAAGAAGTTATTAAACCCATCTCCTTCTATATCCTGCTGACCAGCAAAGAAGGTGGTATTTGCCCCATCAGGCCCCACTACTTCCGGCTTCAGTCTCAGGTCATCTTCAATTCTATTTCCCATAGGATCATATAGAATAGGTACGCCTCCTATAGAGGAGAATCCATTTAGGAAAGGTCTTGGCGCCCCAAAAGCGGGCGTATTAAAGTAGGCAGAAGCACCTACAGCTACCGCGCCAGCTGCATTAGCATGTCCGTAGGAGGTAGAAGTAGGGGTACTTCCTATGATAGTTGCAGATCCATTAAAATCTACATACTTCATTAACTCAGGCTTAGGGCCTTCAAATACTTGAATGGCCAGGAAATAGACAGCCGTATCTGGACCCTGATGCGTAAAGTTAAAGGCTTCTACAGGATCTCCGCCAATGTTACCGGCAAAGCCACCCGTTACAAAAAATCCTTCTTCATCCAGGAGAATGATGTCTACGTCTGTCTGTGCTCCTACCGTACCTGTAGTAGAGAAAAATGGGTCTGACCACTGGAAAATCGGGAATATCCCCTGCCCAGGTGCCATGATTATAGGCTGGAAGATCCCTCCACCAAAGTCATGATACTCCGCAATAATAGTGTCATCCACCACGGTAGTATCATCCACAAAAATGGGGAAAATAAAGGTATCTGCTACCCCTGAAGATACAAAGGGCGACTCAAAGGAATCCCCTCCATTATTACCAGCGGAAGAGAAGTACGATGATCCGTTAGCATCCACAAAATCAGCTGCCTGGGCTATAATTCCATCCTGAAACATAGGTTCAAAAAAGTAGATGATATCATCCACTATGACATCACAGCCTACATTTTGCAGATCTATTATGCTCTGCGCAAAATTTGCCTGTCCAAAGAAGGCTGACGCAAAGGCTAGCTCGGCACCGGGGGCTACATCATGTACTATTTCTAGCATAGCTCTTCCCTCATCTATGCCGCCAAAGCCACCCAAGTCAGATAATACCTCCACAGGAGTAGTAAACCCATTAGGATTTTGGGTGCCTGGCAGATCCCCTAGCAGCACACCTGCTATGGCTCCTCCCTGAGAATTGTAGGCATCTGACAGTACACCCACTTTAGTTCCTGTCCCATCTACCCCAAACTTCATTCTGGCTTCATCTGCTCTCATGGAAACATCTCCCTGAGAAGTTACTGCCCCTATTCTGGTCTTAGCCCATGAAGGGTTAATCATTCTGGCACCTTTTATATTCTCCAGCTGATCAATACTTTCCATGGGGAATAAACCGGAAACCATATTTCCAAATGCTTTCCCTTTAGTTAACCCCATTGAAGTAAGCTGCTCCAGGGTAGCAGCAGGATCATCTGTAGTAATATCCAGCACTACCCTATCATTTTGGATTAACATAAACGGATTATCCTCCTTAAATTCCGAACTCCTGGTACCAGCTACAACAGCAGCTTTATAGGATTTCTGGAGTTCATACAAACTGTTATGAACATTAGTTTGTGAGGATCTTTTAAGTTGTAGGTGTTGGCGCATTCTAAGCGCATTCTCGGCTTTTGCTTCAGCAGAAAACTGTTGGCCGTAGAAGGGAATGGCCAGCAGCATTGCTAAACACAGCAGTGAAAACGATTTGAGGCTTTTCATTGTGTAAAGTTGAATTATCATAAATTAATGAATATGAGTGAATCAGGGGGCTACCAGTAAGACTGGATACCCAAATGGGAGGAATACTTCCCTGCCTTCACAGAAAGTATAGCTACTAACTGCTAACAGGTCACAAAAGCAATCGCAAGATTCTTGATAGAGAGAATAGTAAAAGGAGGGATTATAAACTCAGCGAAGTACTGCATCAAGAGAGCATATATAGTCCCTTTAGTGATGTTAATATCTGACTTATTTCTATAAATGGCAATTTTTAGTACCAGTAATTGCAATTTAATAAGAAAATATTATCCGTATTGTAGATAAGTAATATTGTAATGTTAGATAAAAGGAAATTTTAGATTTCAAATAAATCTTCATTTCATTTCTCAGAATAGCTTTTTAGCTGTCTTATACACGTTCCAGTTTGATAGGATAGCTCTTATTTGCATTCCACTGGCAGACATAAATATTTTTATCCTTATCTATACACACATCATGGCAATGCTTAAATACAGGTACTTCCTGCTTCATCAGCTGAAGCTCTCCCTTTTTGTAAGCAGGCTTAGTCCCTCCTGGATTGGAAACTACTTTCCCCTGCTTGTCTAAGATGGTAACAAAGCCCGAATCAGGGGTCTGATTGAGGTACCTAAGCCTGGACCAGCACACCCCTGCATATAGCATATCATCATGAATGACTGCCCTACATACATAAGCGCCTGGTAAAAATATGGTGCTGAGGTACTTCCCATCAAGGGTAAATCTTTTAAAGGCATTATGCCCCCTAGAAGTACATACCAAGGTAGGATTAGTAGGATCTCGGCTATCAAGTGTTACGCCATGAGCTGTACTAAACTGCTGGTCTTCATTCCCTCTCCCCCCAAATTTACGGATGAACTCCCCTTCAGCACTGTATTGGAGAATCCACTGAGAACCGTATCCATCAGCTACGTAGATATCCCCATTAGGCCCTATAGTAGTTTCGGTTGGTTTGAAAGGATCACCTTCTCCATACGCATTGATTTCCTCGGGGTGAGAAATGGTCAGGAGAATTTTCCCATCAAGGGTAGTCTTAAATACCTTACCTAACTCTGGATCACAAATAAAGAGGAACTCCTCTCCATTGGCATCCCAAAGACTCAGCCCATGCCCTCCGGGAAATTCAGTCCCCCAACTATTTAGCAGCTTTCCTGAGGTGTCATATATGATGATGTTATTTCGGGTATCATCCGTTACCATGATTAAGCGCCCCTTCTTATCCTGAACCATTTCATGGCAGTTATTTACAGGCGTTTTGGCTGGGTCTAAGTTTCCCCAACTTCTGTTGACGCGGTACCTGAACTTTCCATGTCCCAGCACCTCTTCACCCAGGTTAGATGAGTGGGTGATGTTGAAGGTAAAACCGGGCGTCAAAAAGGAGGCCGTGGCTAAGGCAGCTGAGGATTTCAAAAAATGTCTACGGCTAGGGCTTGGCTCTTTCATGAGAATAGAATGTTTTCCTAAGAGAGAAGGATAGACAAGCGGTACTACTGTTCTTTTATGGAAAAGGGTAGCTTTCTCACTACGCATCCAAGTATATCCTCACGGATACACTGATATTTCCTTATGGTATCTGTGGCTCTTAATATGCTGTTATACTTCTCATGTAGGGGATTCACGTTTCTGAGTAAGAACCCTACCTAGCAGAAAGGATGTATGTACGTATGAGATCCCTCTGCTAACGTCAATTTTGGATAAGCCTATGCTTGTTTCCAGTGTTAGATTGTCTTCCGTCGGCAATCCATAAGCCCTGTGGGCCTCATTTTGGCATTCGCCCTAACACGCTTTGTCCCGCCAATGCAACCCCGCAAACCACCCACGATCAGTGGCGTTACGGCCTCCCCACTAAATACTTTTCCTTTCAGGTAAATCCCCTAAATAGATAAGTATTTGATTATCAATGAGTATTATCCAAAACTCAAGTTCTGCTATTAACACAGCAGATTTATTCTTCACTTCCAGCCTTACTACTTCTCCCTACTCCTCAGGAAAATCTGTTGGTAATCCCAGGTATTCAAAAGCGTCTAGCTCTTTGGCAAATTCAGCCAGTTTTATTCTCACTCTTTTGTAGGCAGGTCCCCCTAGCGGGAGGTGCATAGGTGGATTTTCCATTTCCGTGACTGCATACATAGCTTCTGCTCCTTTTATGGGATCTCCTATCTGCTTCCCACTCACATTCCCTATGTTTTGCATATTCTGGGCAGCAGATTTTTCGTAATCTGCTATCTTGGAAGGCGTAAATGTGGCTGACCTCCCCGCCCAGTCCGTTCTGAAAGGACCGGGTTCTATATTAGTTACCTTTATGCCCAGATGGGCTACTTCCTTGGCCAAGGCTTCCCCTATACCTTCTAGTGCAAACTTGGATCCATTATAGATTCCCACCCCGGGATACCCCTGCAAGCCAGCAATAGAGGTGATATTTAAAATGTATCCACTTCGCTGAGCGCGCATATGAGGGAGGATTTCCTGTATCATTCTCACACACCCAAACACATTTACGTCAAACTGTCTGTACATTTCCTCAAAAGGCACCTCTTCTACTGCCCCAAGCGATCCATAGCCAGCATTATTAACCAATACATCTATTCGCTGGTGAAGGGCCATGGCTTTTTCAACCCCTGCTTTGATTTGGTCAGGCTTAGTAACATCCAGTAGGATACCTGTAGTCTTTCCAGGCACTAATTGATTGAAGGCTTCCAACTGAGTTTCCTTCCTCAGCGTACCGATCACCATATCTCCTTTTTCTCCTGCTATTTTAGCGAGTTCTCTTCCAAAGCCGGTAGAACAACCGGTTATGAACCATACTTTTTGGGCCATATTTTCGTGTTATCAAGTGGTAAAATTTTCTGCCAGGGTATTCCAAAGTCTTTGTTGGGCATTTCCCATAGAGCCAAAGATAGATTTTTCCACGATTCCTACTGGATTTACCCACAACCAGTGGGGCGTACCCTCTGCTCCATATAGGGAATAGGTCTTATTTTCCTGGTCCAGGTAAACAGGGTAGGAAACAGCTTGAAGCCTCAGCACTCCCTTAATCTGCGCTATGCTATACTTAAGGCTTTTAAAGCTTGTATGAATCCCAAGCATATTGACCATCGGGTATGCTAGTTGAAGTTCTCTACTCAGGGGCAAAGCTCTTCCCACACAGCCTGGACACTCTACGCTAAAAAAGAGAATTAATAGATAACCCCCAAAGTAGGCCTCTACATTTGGGGGATTTTCTTTTGTTAAGGGAGTAACCTTCCAGCTTGGAAGGGGTTGACCACTTAGTTCCATTTATGCTTGTCCTGCTGGAATGAAGTTCATGGAGATGGAATTCACACAGTGCCGGGTGTTCTTAGCGGTAAATCTTTCTCCCAAAAATACATGCCCTAAATGCCCATCACAGTTTGCACATACAATCTCTATCCTTCTCCCATCTGCATCTGGCACTCTCTTGACTGCCCCCGGTATCTCATCATCAAAGCTGGGCCATCCGCAGCCGGAATGAAATTTATGTTCTGATGTATATAAGGGAGCATCACATCTCCTACAGGTGTAGGTGCCTTTCTCCGTATGGTTTTCATATTCTCCCGTAAAAGGCATTTCCGTCCCCTTATGAACAATCACTCTTTCCTCCTGGGGCGTCAATTTATTAAAGCCTGTTTTAGCGTCTTTCATATTTCTCCTTTATTAGTAACCAAAGGGTTAACGGAATTTTGAACTAAGAGTTTCCGATTTCTTCTATGCGTTTCTCATAATCATCTGCTGATATTTCATTTTTAGCCTTTATCCAGAAAATGATTAATTGAAGTATTCCAACCACCCAATAGAAGGGATATTTAAAGTAGGTGTAGAACAGATTAAAACTATCTACCGTTTCTTCAGTCCGGTAGACCCTATTTACTTCTAGTCTTTGAGACAGGTAGGGAAGGCCTATTAAAAATAAGAAGGTAATAATCCATCCGAAAGCCTTACTATTCTTGGTTTTAAGGAAAACAAGGTTCAGGACAACGAGAATTAGAATTATAACAAGGTCAAAAGCACTAAATAGACCGAAATTCATTAATCTTAATCAGATTGGGTTAATTCTCCAGCCGTCACTTCCAGTTCAAGAATATGAATTTTTATTACCTGTTCTACCAGCTATTTTAATGAAAAGGAGAAATATCATATAAAATAAAATCCAGTTTGGCACCCTAGAAAAAAGTTTATCTGTAGATATTAAGGAGAGGTTTATACAATAGGCCGTACTTCCAATTATAGCATCTGGAAGTTTCAGATTATATCCACGCCTGAGTTTGATGGTATTATCTTTAATATCTGTATTTATATTAATCACATTCAGCCCAGAAATTAAGTTCCTTATAGAAGATTCTTCAACTGGAGAGATTTCAGGAAAGCTCAGTAATTCTAATTCAGTAATTACTGATATACTTAATTCCTTTTGATCTAAGATTGTCTCAAGGGTTTTATCACCGTTTAACAGGTAAAGAATGATATTCGTATCCACAAGAATACTACTCCCAATCATTTCTTATTTCTTTCTGAAAGACTAATGGATCAGATTTGAGGTTCACAACCTCACAATACTTTTTTGCATCAAATACCCTTCTATTAGGTATTCTCTTCACTTTTTCAGAAATCTCTTTAGGACTACTCCCTTTTTTTATAACAATAGTCATATAGCTGTTTAATTTAATCTAGTTCTTTTTCGTAGGAATGGCTAATAAAGCTTATCAGGCTTTTTTTCTCAATCTTCCTATAAAATACTAGTCTACGAAAATGCTGCCCCCAAAAGTTTCAGAGATTTATCATCCGCGTCTAGCTCTGCTTCTACCCCAATGGGAATAGGGGCATTATCTGCCACATGCCCGTAAGGTAAGTTCCAAACTACTGGGATTCCCAGGCTTCCTAATCTTTCTGTTAGGACCTCCCTTAAGGACATAGAGTCTGGAAAGTCAGGATCTTCTTCATCTACCTCACAATCATTAAACATGCCCAAGGCTATGCCATTAGCGTCCCTGAACTTATCTGCTAATATCAGTTGGGTTAACATTCTATCTACACGGTAAGGGGCTTCTCCTATGTCTTCTATGAGCACAATAGCATCCGTAAAGTCTGGTTCATGAGGGGTTCCCATCAAGGTAGAGATGAGTGTCAAGTTACCGCCTATGAGCTTTCCCCTGGCTTTCCCCGGGCTAATGGTTTCAGCTATATTTAGGGACTCCTCTGGCAGTAGCTCATTATCTGATCGGATGTCATAGCCTTTCTCTCTATCCATGATTAAGCGCTGAAACTGAGATTCCATGAAGGGCGTTCGGGTAGAATCTACATTAGGTCCATGAAAACAAACCATACCGGCATGCTTATAAATAGCAAACAGCAAGGCTGTAATATCACTGTAGCCCATAAAAAATTTGGGGTTGTTACGGATCAGCTCATAGTCAATATCATTTAGTAGTCTACCAGCTCCATAGCCACCCCGTATACAGTATACGCCATCTACTTCCGGGTCTTTGAACATGGCATGTAAATCATCCAGCCTCTGCTGGTCTGTCCCTGCCAGGAAGCCTTTTTTCACACGCACATTATCTGTGTACTTAACTTGAAAACCCGCCTCCTTCATATTTTTTAACGAACGTTCAAGAGAACCCCTGGAAACAGCACTGGAAGGCCCAACTATACCTAGGGTATCTCCCTTTTTTAAAGGTTTTGGGAGAATAACTTCATCTGTATGAGATTGCCCCCAGGCTGACTGGGTAGAACCTATTAAAGCTACTCCAGCTCCCAGGCTGAGTTTCTGGAAAAAATGTCTTCTGATCATGTGCGCTGTTTTAGGAGAATATAGTAAGTTTTCATAAAGAGTAAGTATACCGATCTCAGTCAATCAAGTCATTCAGCCACCGACAGATTTCCTTAACAAATTAGGTACTCAGTCGGTTTGTGTATAGATTCGTTCTAAATTTAACCACCTATGAAAGCACATATAGCAAGTTTAATTAATGGAATTATTCTGGTAGTATTAGGCGCATGGGGATACTTTGGGTCTGAGACCCCTTCCATGACAGCCCTTATTCCAGTCATTTTTGGCGTGCTGATCTTAGCTATGAACCCAGGTGTCAAAAAAGAGAATAAAGTAATAGCACACGTGGCTGTTCTCCTTACCCTGGTCATCCTGTTAGGGCTAGTGATGCCCCTTAGGGGAGCTCTGGGCCGGGGAGATAGTATGGCTGTTATACGAGTAGCTGTCATGATGCTCTCCACCTTAATGGCTATGGTATTCTTCATTAGAAGCTTTATTGCTGCTCGCAAGGCCAGAGAAGCTGGTAATGCTTAGTACCGCCAACTAGTCAGGTCTTTTCCAGCAGGAGCAATAAACTTAATTTCTTCCGCCCACTTAGGGATAAACATCCTGTGGTACCTGAGGCGGGAAATGGCATTAGGCTGAGTATGATCCCCATTCCAGCAATGCTCATCTCTGTCTCCGTAGTCTACTTCCCCTTCGTAGTAGGGATCAGAAGTATTCTCCAGGAAAGCCTCTGCCAGGTACACTGCATTATTCAAATAATAATTGTCCATATCTCCACAATAGATATGGACTTTCTTTTGGAGCTTAGGCCCTAACTGCTCCCAACCTCTTTGCATGATGTGAGTAAGGTCATAGTTCTCCTTCCAATAAGCAGCTACTTCAGGATCAATTTCTCCTGTGTACTTATCCCAAATAGGCTTTGGGTAGCCATCCTCCCCCACGGGACTGTAAACCGCTTCCCAAATATCATACTGATCTCCCGACCGGCTATGATCTCCCAAGGCAAGCTCCATCTTATTGGCATCCTCCATGGTAACCGTAATATGTCCCAGGGAGTCTCTTCTCTCAGGCCTGTAGATGTCTCTAAAATCTCCCTGAATGCGGTAGGCATTTTCATCCTCGTATATGTTTACCGTAACATACTCCCTAAAATCTATGGGATCAGGACAGGCAGCATAACAGGCACTAAATTCATCTGGATATTTTACCTGGACCGCCAGTGCTTCCCAGCCTCCTGTAGAACCTCCATAGGTAAATCTTGCCCATCCCTCGCCTATGCCTCTGAACTGCTCTTCTATGTAAGGAACCAGCTCTTCCATAATGGCATCTCCGTAGGGCCCTAGGTTCTCAGAATTAACTGCGTATGAATCATCATAATAGGGATTGGCATGCTGTATCTTTATGGCCAGTACCCTTGGAAAATTAGGGCCCGTCCATAGTTTATAAAAATCATAGGCTTCCTGCTCCTGTATATGGTTATAACAGTCCATCCCAAACCTATCTGCAAACACACAATCTGTAGTGGTATCTGCTGGTTCTGTTCTCCACCCGCCAAAGTCATAGGGGAAGTGCCCATGCATAATAGCTAAAGGATACCTTACCTCTGGATGTGTGTCAAAGCCCTCAGGCAGGAGTATGTGTGCGCCTAAATACATATCCCGCCCCCAAAAATCACTTAGAAGCTCACTCTTGATCTTTATGTGCTTGATATACTTAGAATCTTCAGGAGGGTCAATAGGAGGGATTTCCTGATCTAGGCTAATACTAATGGTACCTCCCTTTTTGATACTCACTTTCTGTGGAGCACTATATAGATTACCTGGCGCCCGATTCCAGCGCTGGCCTTCTCCTCTATCCATAGGCAGCTTTACGGTATGCCCATCTGCTCTATTAAAGGTCTCATACTTATGCAGAAGCGCCTGAACTGTGTACTCCCCATCAGCTAAGTCAGCTAGGCTCTCCAGGGGATATCCAAAGGCTTTCCGGTCAAATGTTAAGGTCTCTCCACTTTTCCAGCCATTGACATTCATGCCATACACCTGCTGAGTCTTGGGATCAGGCCGTACCTGAAAACGAGGCTCTCCCTCCTCACTCTTTGAAATCAGTAACAGAAGCCTCCCATCAAAGGAAGTGTCTTGCTCACTGATAAACCTAATGGTAAAGGTAGGCTGGGATGTAGGGGTGCAGGATAGAATACAA
>JBCCLI010000137.1:0-15057 GCA_039026975.1 Bacteroidota bacterium
AGAGATTTCTTCAAGATCCAAAAGCCCTATATCTATTCTTTCGGAGACCTAAGCTGCTTTCTTATCTTTCACGACTTAGTCATTGCAGGCGCTCCTCTTTTATTACTAAAAGAAAGTATTTTCAGAATCACCATAGAGGGCATAGAGGCTGGACACTCTATTGAGTCTATTCTCAAGTTAACAGATCAGCTTTTCCCAAAATACCTGGCCAATGCGGCTACTAATGTTAAGTCATTTCTATCTAATCCCTTACAATTTGTCCTGAACCCTCCTGTATCAGTATTGTAAGGAATTAGCCTGCCCTCAGAAACGCATTAGCTAGAGGGAATTTATATGATAGTAGCTAAATCATAATTAATTGATAATCTCTTAATTATAAAATTAGCATTTCCTCTCTTGGGAGGGGTGGGTTCACTACAGAGGAAGCCAACCCTACTTCCTGCTGCTGAGCTTCTAGTAAGCCTATTGAGAATACCTAGCCAGGTCCTGCTTCAGATCCTATATCTATCCTGAGCAATCCTCGGAAAGCATCTCTTGCCGTGCTACCTTCATACAGTACCTTGTAGACAGACTTGGCTATGGGCATATTCAACGCATATTTTTCAGCTAATTGCATCACTACCTTTGCTGTTTTCACCCCCTCCGCCACTTCAGCCATATCTTCAATGATCTCTGCTATATTTCGGCCTAAGCCCAGTTGATAGCCTACTGTTCTGTTTCTACTCTTTTCACTGGAGCAGGTAGCTACTAAATCCCCCATGCCCGCCAGGCCGGCAAAGGTAGCAGGCTGGCCTCCCATGACTACGCCCAGCCGTGTGAGTTCCGCTAAGCCTCTGGTAATGATGGCGGCTCGGGTATTTTCACCAGCTCCGCTTCCATCTCCCATTCCTGCAGCTATAGCGATAATGTTTTTGAGGGCTCCGCCTAGTTCGCAGCCTATCACATCCTCGTTTGTATACACCCGGAAAAGACCGGTTTTGAATACCTTCTGTAGTCTTTTAGCTATGGTATCATCCACCATGGCTATGACACTGGCAGCTGCCTGCCCTATAATGATCTCCTTGGCTAGGTTAGGGCCTGTAAGTACACCTGCTGGATGGCCTTCCATTTCTGCTTCTATTACTTCTGTCATTCGCATCATGGTACCTACTTCCAGCCCTTTAGATAAGCTGATGATAGGGACCCATGGCCGTATGTAGGGCCTGGCATCTTTCAAGACCTGTCGAAAAAACTGTGCGGGGATCCCCATCACTATGACATCTGCATCTTGGACAGTTTCCTTGATAGAGTGATAAGCTGTTAGAGAAGGAGTTAATTCAGCTCCGGGTAGGTACTTTTCATTTCTATGATGCTGGTTGATTTCCTTAACGGTTTCCGCATCTCTAGCCCAGATTTTAGTGGGACAATTTCTGGCTGTTAAAGAAGCTACCGTGGTGCCCCAGGAACCACCGCCTAGTAGTCCAACATTAAGTTTCATATCATCTCTTATTAGCGAGTTCCTTCTATCTGATAAGTCTCCTCACATCTCAAATCAAAACAACTTAGAAGGTATTGTAAAAATATAAGTTAATTATTTCTCCTATTAAATGTAGCCTGAAGAGCCTTCCAAAGGCTGGAAAAGCTAGCTACCAGCAAAGAAAATTTTGCTGAAATGCACTCCGTAACTCAGTTGTAACTCAGCTGTAACTATGTCCCCGTATACTTGTATTGTCGATTGGTAATAGTCAATAGGCAGAAAATAAAGTAACCCAACTCAGTCATCATATCAAGCTCAAAGAATTTAACATGGCAAACAAAATAACAAACAAAGATACCCTCCAAGGAAGAGTAGAAAGTGTCAAGTCAAGTGTAGGAGAATTCCATGATGGAGCCCTACAAAACACAGAAAAATTGGTAGACTTTTCTCTTGAGACTACCGCTAAGTGGCAGAAGCTAATGGGAAAGGTGCTACACGCCGGAACAGATATGTTAGAGATGCAGCAAGATCTTACGCTGCAAGTGCTAGAAGGGGTAAAAGAGCAGTATCAGTCAGGAAGTAACCAGTTGAAGGAGCTGATAGGGTGGGATCTTACTAAAGCCAGAAAAGCTGCCAAGCTAAAAATGGAAAGCCTCTCTGATACCCTCACGGAAACCATTAAAGGAGTTCAAGTTTCAGATGACCTTAAAGAAATACAGGGGATTGGGCCTAAAGTGGAAGAGCTATTGAATGCTGCGGGTATTAATTCTCTTGATGAACTAGCTAACTCTTCAGCAGAAGATATCAGAGGTATACTTCAAAATGCTAGCAAAAGGTACAAAGCTATGGACCCGTCCAGCTGGATAGCCTTAGCTCAAGAAGCGGTTGATAATCGCGATCAGGAATAAATAATTAAAAGAAATCAAATAAATATCTTAAACATTTTAACGCTAACTAAAATGGAGAATAATACAGTAAACAAAGAAAATAACCTCGTAGATTTTTCAGGAAGTGCAGAGGCTATCAAGAATACAGCTAAGTCCATGGATACTCAGATGAAAGAAGTAGTGAGTGAAGTCTCTGAAGAATTAAAAGAGAATGGTACTAACCTGGCCAATAAAGCCATGGCACCTATTAAGGAGGCCTATTCCAAAGTGACAGAAGCTATCAACATGGAAAACATTGCTGAGGCCA
The DNA here is from genome assembly GCA_039026975.1 of Bacteroidota bacterium. Lineage (GTDB taxonomy): Bacteria > Bacteroidota > Bacteroidia > J057 > J057 > JBCBKZ01. Next base: position 2,651 of record JBCCLI010000137.1, read on the forward strand.
CTAAAAACGCCAATGATTATACCATCAAAACGGCAGAAGAAATCATTGACAGCGTGATAGAGAACAGTGGTAAGTGGCAGGGAGTAGCTGAAAAAGCCATTAATGGTGGACTTAAAATTGCAGCTAAGCAGCAGGATATGGTATTCGGTACCCTGGAGACGGTTAAGGATCAATTGACTACCAGCTCTAAGCGTCTTAAGAATCTGGTATACAGCCAGTCTGATGAGTCAGGTGAAACAGAGAATGTATAAAGATGGGTAAGAATAATATCCAAAAAGCATATAATACCACCAGGAAGGCCAACGCTATTATCAGCGAGGCCGGTGGTGTAATGTTCAAGACCTCCATCCAGACTGCTAAAGAAATAATCAAGCTTTATCAGGATACGGGTGTGAAAGCCTTCTCACTAGGGAGAGGGATGGTTCAAAAGACAGTTCAGCTGACCCTGAATAATCATAAAGAATTAGTGAGAACTTCCTCGGATGCCTTGAAAGAAGTAGCCCAGAGTCTGCAAGAGCGTGAGCAAGAGCAGGAGGTAACCATAGATGATGTGCTAACGGATTAGGCCTATGCGTATCATCCTGTTTACAGGGAAAGGCGGAGTAGGGAAAACAACTGTAGCTGCCTCCACTGCCTTAAAAACTGCCAGGGAAGGAAAAAAGACACTCATCATTTCAACTGATCCAGCCCACAGCTTGTCTGATGCACTGGATCTGCAACTAAGTCCTGAGCCTATGGAGATTGCGACTAATCTCTATGCTCAGGAATTTGATGTGTATTATTCCATGCAAAAATACTGGAATAATATGCGGAATCTGATGAATACTATTTTCCGTTGGAGAGGGGTAAAAGGAGTGGTAGCAGAAGAACTTTCTGTGCTTCCGGGGATGGAAGAAGCTTCCGCCTTTTTATGGCTAGAAAAGTATTACAGGGAAGGTACTTATGAGGTAATTGTCATTGATAGTGCGCCTACTGGAGAAACGCTCACCTTACTGTCTCTTCCGCAAGTGGCTAAGTCCTGGATGACTAAAGCCTTTTCCAGTAAAAGCCTTGCTGTTAAAACGGTCACTAAAGGGGTAAAACTATTTACAGGCGTACCACTGGATAAAGGGCTGGAGGAAATGGATGAGCTGTTTAATAAATTAGAGCAGATACAGCAGGTCTTTCTGAACCCGGAAATAGCTTCCATCCGCATAGTTACTAATCCAGAAAGAATGGTGATTAAGGAGGCAAAGAGAGCTTACACTTACCTGCAGTTGTATGGCTACAATGTTGATGGCGTAGTGATCAACAGGATTTTACCTGAGAAATCAGTAGGGGAAGCCTTCAGGTATTATGTGGAATCTCAGCGTACCTATATACAGGAAATAGAAGAGAGCTTTCAACCGCTTCCCATTATGAAGGTGAAACATCAGGGACGGGAAGTATTTGGCATAGACCAGCTAACTAATATTGGGGAGGCGCTCTATGAGGATAAAAATGCTGCAGATGTTCTCTATCTAGATAAACCCTTTGAGATTATAGAGAATAAGAAGGGGTATTTTTTCAAGACCAGGCTTCCTTTTGTGGGGCAAGAAGACATTGAGTTGAAAAAATTTGGAGATGAGCTGGTAATAGACCTGGGAAATCGTCGTAAATCCTTAATGCTACCCAGATTTGCCAGTTTCTTGCAGCTAGAGGAATTTAAGTATCAGGCTCCCTGGTTAGTGGTTTCTTTAGTGAAATAAATAACATAACCCAGTGGATCAGGAAATATCCAGTCTCGACCAATCCATTTCAAAGCCCTCTTTCTTAAGGCTTATGGGGGAGCCTATCATGCTTTGGAAGGACATGTGGCAGTCCCACCTTTTTCAGAAAAACTACCCCATGGATCCGTCAGGAGATGGACATCCAGTGCTGGTCATACCTGGGTTTTTAAGTAGTGATCAGTCTACCAAGAATCTTAGAAAATTTATTAAGGATATAGGGTATTCTCCCTATGGCTGGGAACTGGGTACAAATATGGGGGATATCCGCAAACTGAAGATACTGGTAGAGAAGATTGAAGAGCTACATGATACGTACCAGTCAAAGGTAAGCGTAATAGGGTGGAGCCTGGGAGGGGTATACGCCCGTCAAATGGCTAAAAGAGCGCCCCGCCTGTTTCGGCAGGTAATAACCTTGGGTGCCCCATTCGCTGATATAGAGTATTCTAATAATGCTGCCTGGCTATTCAGGATGATCCATGAAAAAAGGGACTACACGGAGACAGACCTGGAATGGATACAGAATCTTCCGGCACCTGCCCCGGTTCCTTCCACCGCCATATACACTAAGGAAGACGGAATCGTTCACTGGCGCGCATGCATGGAACAGTTCCAGGCTGATTGGTATCAAAACATAGAAGTTGAAGGCAGTCATTTCGGCTTGCCTATAATCCCATCCGTGTGGATAGTTGTTGAAGACAGATTGAAGTTCCGCCAGAAAGACTGGCAACCTTTTGAAAAAAAGGAATACCCTACTGATTTAGTCCAGTTCCCTTCTCTCTAGGGGGCTCAGCTTGAGGGAGACCCCAGAAGTCTTATCCACTAGAGGGAAGGGTAAAAGAGAAAGTCTTTGATGATGTTTGGCTCTTTGAAATACTCCCAGTTTCCACGATTATACAGTAGTCGGTCAGCAATGATTTCTAGCACTATGGGATTTAATCCCAGGCCAAAATGGCTTCCTCTGACTTGTACATTCTGATGAATGTCATCTTCTTCCTCAAGGCATAATTGCCAGGGTACGATGCCGTCTTCTTTGGTATAGATGGCAGTTGTAGGTACAGGTGCAGGGAGTGGAATGTCTTCCAAAAGAACCTGGTCTATGTCACTCGCCCTTTTCCCATTGGAAATGAGATTATAGATCCAGGCCACATTATTAGGTTGGCTTATTCCCTTAAAAGGAGATCCCAGGGTAATAATTTGTCGTACTAAGGTAGGCCTGGCCTTGGCTAACTGGCGGGCAAATACCCCACCCAGACTCCAGCCTATGAGGGTAACATGTTTGTTGTGCGTTTCATAGATGGATTCCAACTTATCTATCAGTAAGCCCAGGTACTCCACTTTGGCCGTATTGCGCCCTAAATCCCACCCATAGGCTTCATACCCAGACTGGGTAAGAAATTGCCGCAAAGGCTCAGTAGACGTGTCTGAAGCCATAAATCCAGGAAGAACAAGCACAGGGTGCTGATCTCCATGATTTTTAGAGGCTATAAACTTACGGTAAGGAATAAAGAATCCTAATTCTGTAATGGCTCTTCCCCATTCTGTAAAAAGCCAAAATAAAGAGGGCCTGTCTACATTAGGTTCATTTGTGTTAGTAGTCCTCATGCTAATTGTGCTAGTAGTCGTCATGGTAAATAGTTATGTTCCATTCTCTGGAGATTCACGCTAGCTCTCTTAATATTCAGCGAGTATAAGGTGAGAGCCATTCCAGTTTTTTGGAACTGTCCAATAAAAACATTTTTTAAAAATTGGGAGTACCCCTTTTTTCCCTCTTACTATAAATTAGGACAATTAGGCTGATTTTCAAAGGAGGAAGCGAAAAAGGGCGCCTTAGTTCAGATTTTGTTTATATTCATAAATTAACCCAAAACTGGAAAAACACAGGTATGTTAAGATAGACTGGCGCTAGCTCACATACCCCCAAAAGCACCTCCAGGCTTACAGAATGTAGCTTTTAGAACCTAATAGTTTGAGAAGGGTGAACAGCTGCTGAACATGCTAAGTCCGTAATGACTTGTCTTAATGTTCATGGGATTATCAGTAAGAGCTAAGCGGAGAAAATCTTGGAAAACAAAAGAAAATCTGTAAAAATTGACAACAATTAGGTCGTATTTGAATTAGAAAATGTTAATATGAGAATCATAGAAGGAGGGGGCTGACAGTCTGATTTTCTTAATAATGCTGTATTGACAGCGAGAAAATTAGACCTTAACCAGGTCCTATCCACACGATTCCTTATAAACCTAAGCAGTTTAAACAGAGCCTGAGGCCTGAAAATTATACACCTAGACCAGAGAAGGTAAGCATCCTAGTAATTGGATATTAATAGACCGTATAGCAATGGAAGAGTTAATCAACGATCCAAAATTCCAGAAGAAGTTAATAGATATAGCAAACGAAACGGGTAGTCCTTATAATGAAATTCAGCAGGATGCTGCCGACTGTTTGAAAGAATTATATACCCTACACCAGCCCCTGGCTAATGTATTAGGTCTACAGGTGGCTAATTATATTTTATCTCGCGGATTTAATAAATCAATAGATGTCAATCCCAATGAAATAAGAGAATTAACCAAGCTAGCCAGAGGGAATTCCATTGCCTTTGTAATGACCCATAAGACCTACCTGGATATGTTTGTTCTGGCAGTAACCCTAGGGCGTCATGGCATTCCCTTCCCTTACACCTTTGCTGGCATAAATATGGACTTCATGGGTTTTGGGCAGTTGGCGCGGCAGAATGGGGTCATTTTTATCCGGCGTTCCTTCAAAGATGACAAGGTATATAAAGCAGCCTTGAGGCATTTTATCGCTTCCCTGGTAAAAAATAGTTCGCATTTCATGTGGGCTATTGAAGGAACACGCTCGCGCACAGGTAAGCTGGTCTGGCCTAAGGTAGGTATTCTCAAGTATATCAGGGAAGCAGAGGAACTGTCTAATCAGCAGGTAAAGTACGTCCCGGTTTCCATAGTCTATGATTTGATTCCGGATGTAGCTGAAATGACCCGTGAAGGACGTGGTAAGCAGAAGAGGCCTGAAAGCCTGGAATGGTTCCTAAACTACGTAAGAAAAATGGATGGTAATTTTGGAAGAATATCTATCCGTTTTGGGGAGCCGGTGGAGATCAATAAGGAAAACTCAGTAGAAATTGTCAATGTAGGGACCTTTACCGCACCTAAATCCAGAAAGCTTTCCCGTTTTTCATTAGAACTGGTTCATAAGATCAATCAGGTTACTCCGGTAACTACCACCTCCCTTATCTGCATTTCTCTCCTCTCTAAATTTGCCCTTAATAAGGAAACCATCCAGAATGATGTGGTAGACCTAATGAAACTGATTGAGAGCTACAAGCCAGATGTACTGGTAGACCGCGGAAATCCCATTGGTAGGAGTGTGCAAGTAGGGCTCAACTTACTTCAGCGGGCCAATCTGATCCTGAGGCATGGAGAGGCCCTGGAAGCCAAGTACGTACTTAACTCAGAAAACTACCTCCAGGCCACCTATTATGCTAATATGTCTGTGCACCACTTGTACCACAGGGCATTTATAGAATTGGCACTGCTGAAGTCAGCAGAAGCAAGACCCGCCTCCCGACAAGAAGCTTTCTGGAAGGAAATTATGGCCCTGCGTGCCTTATTTAAGTTTGAGTTTTTCTATTCTATGAAAATGCAATTTTCTGATGAAATAGAAGCTAATCTGGAAATTCTCACCAAGAACTGGGTACAACTCATAGCCGCCCCTAAATCTCAAAAAACGGCCTTTTTTGAAACGCAAGAGATGATCGTAGCGCCGGTAGTGCTACATTCTTATATAGAAGCCTACAGAGTGGTAGTCCATGCCTTACAGGGATGGAACCCACATCATAAATTTGATGAAGAGACCTTTATTGAGTCCTGCCTTTTCTTAAGTGAGGAGCTGCACTGGCAGGGACGCATCCAAAGGGTAGGGTCTATATCCAAGCCCTTTATTCAGAATGGAATCCGACTGGTACAAAACCTCGACCTTATCCCTACAGCTGAGGATCATAAGAAGAAAGAGATAGAGGCCTTTATGGAAAGGCTCAGCCAAATCTCTCAAAAGATTAAATGGCTGCAAGGAATTATCCTCGCCAAACCTATCAAGACAGAGTCTACTATTCCCCTTGCCAGAGAAATCGTACCTGGCTCCAAGACAGAGATCCTCACACAGGCTATCATGGAGGGAGAGGCCGGACCCCAGATCGGTGCCTTCTTCGATTTAGACCGGACACTGATCAAAAGCTTTTCCGCCAAAGGCTTCTTTAAGACCAGGCTGTTAAGTGGAAAAATGTCCACGAAAGAAATAGTATCTCAATTTGCAGGCGTTTTAGTGTACGCTACAGGGCAAGGGAACTTTGCTGGACTCGCCGCCGTAGGTGCGCAGGGCGTAAAGGGAGTGAAAGAGGAGGTGTTTATAGAAGTAGGAGAACAGGTATATCAAAAGCAATTGGCAGACCAGATTTACCCTGAATCTCGTGCCCTTGTTAACGCACACCTCGCAAAAGGACATACGGTAGCCATTATATCAGCAGCTACCCCTTACCAGGTAAATCCAGTGGCCAGAGACCTTAATATCAAGCACGTCATGTGTACGCGCATGGAAGTAGAGGAGGGAGAATTTACCGGTAATATAGTGGAGCCGGCATGCTGGGGAGAAGGGAAAGCTTATGCAGCTACAGAGCTAGCCAAGGAATATGAGCTTGACCTCCCCAAGAGTTATTTTTATACAGACAGTGCCTCAGATGCGCCTTTACTGGAATTGGTGGGGAATCCCCGACCTATCAATCCAGATACTAAACTTTCAGCCCTGGCATTCAAGAATAACTGGCCCATTTTCAGATTTAATGATGAAGAGCGCACAGGCCTTATGAATATCATCCGAACAGGTGCGGCGCTCGGTAGCCTGGCCCCGGCAGCTATTTCTGCCGTAGCTAAAGGAGCTTTAAACCTATCCTTCCAGGAAGGCGTTAATTCCCTGATGGCTACAGTAGGTGACCTTGTGGTGGCAGCAGCCGGCATAGAGTTAGTAGTGAAAGGAGAGGAGCATCTATGGGCCAAGCGTCCGGCAGTATTCATCTTCAACCATCAGAGTAGTGCAGATGTGTTTATTGTATCTAAACTGATACGGAAAAATGCTACTGGTATAGCCAAAAAGGAGCTGAAAACCATGCCCATCATCGGTCAGTTAATGATGGCGGCAGGTGTCATATTCATCGACCGAAAAAACAGAGAAAAGGCTATAGAGGCCATGAAGCCGGCAGTGGAAGCCCTGAAAGAGGGTACTTCTATTATCATTTTCCCTGAAGGAACAAGGAGTAAAGACTACAAACTGGGGGCTTTCAAAAAGGGGGCCTTCCATTTAGCCATGCAAGCTAAAGTACCTATAGTTCCAGTGGTGATCCGAAATGCCCATGATGCTATGCCACGTGGTACTAACCTGTTTAGATCTGCTGCTATAGAGGTTATTGCGCTTCCACCTATTTCTACCAGCCGATGGAAGAAAGAGCACCTAAATCAGAAAATTGATAAGATTCGTAATTTATTTCTGAAAGAATTAGGACAGGAAGAGCCTAAGCCCAAGAAATCCAGAGTTAAAGCTAAGTCTAATGGGACTGGTAAATCTAATGGGACTAGTCAGAAGGCGGTGAATCCCCAAGAGCATGTTTAAAATAGAAAGCTAACAGAAGAACCCCTGCTTGGTGGGTTCTTCCAGGCAGGGATTCAGCTAAGACTTAGGGTTGTTAACAGGCCAACGCCTGTAAACGCCTATAACTTTGGAATCTTAGATAAGATGGCACCTAGTTTCATGGCTTTTTCTGTGTCTCCGTCGATCTTGAGTCTGCCTTGAATGAAGGCGGATTGTAAACTCATATCTCCTTTTCCTATCCTGATCAGATGCTTATCATCAATGGTGAAGGTTACATCTGGATCTTTAGCCTTTCCCTTACTAACTACACCTGGGGACTTATTTAGGTCAATCTTCCAATCCCTAGGTACATCTCCCGTTACCTGAAACTGGAACAATCCATTGTTAGGCTTAATGTGTTCTGCGTTAAGTTTAAGCTGCTTTCTCACATGCGTAAAAAGCGCATCTGACTGAGCCTTCTTTGGGGTTTTCTTAACTGTACGCTTCTTATTCTCAAGTTTTAATATCTCAGTTTCCAGTTCATTAGCTGATTCTCGTAAATATTTTGAGAACATATCCAGGTCAGGCATAGTCCTGGCGTCAGAGGTAGGACTGATGGTAATGAGTCCATTATAACTAAAGACTGTGATGATGAGGCCCATTCCATCTATGATGGGGGCCATACCCATGACAGATAATAGTTTATGTCCGCTGAGGTAAAGGGGAAATTGGGGTCCAGGTACATTAGTGATGACCACGTTAAAGACCGGATTGTGCATTTCAGAAATCTGAAAGCGAGAATATAGGCGTGCTGCCTGATTAGCTATCCCAAAGGGAACGGCCTCTGACATATGGGCAAGCGTTTTGGCCCCTATGGCCCCATGATAGGTTTTCCCTCTGATGGTATTTTCCTGTATAGTCTCCAGGCGTTCTATGGGATCTTCTATGTTAGTGGCTAATTGTACCAGCATGGAAGAAATTTGATTCCCGTTTTGCTTTTCTTCAGCAGTATTTCGTGTGGAAATGGGGACCATAGCCACCAAGGGTTTAATGGGCAGCTTGTCTTTTTCTAGCAAGTACCTCCTGAGGGCACCAGCACAAATTCCAAGGACTACATCATTCAAGGTGGTGTCCATAATCCTTTTCAGTGCCTTCACCCTTTCCAGGGAAAGAATGGCAGTATTCCACCTTCTCTGAGCGGAAATAATTCCGTTCAAGGGGGTAGCAGGAGCCGTAAACGGGGCAGTGGGTAATTTTGCTTTCTGTACCCTTGTAAGCACCCCTGCCTTGAAAGAGGCTGACAAGGCTTCATTAATCAGTTTAGGGAACTTTAGGGGTTTTTCTATGAAGCTTAAGCTGCTTTTCAGCATGATGGACAGCTCATTAGGTAGTGCTTTAGGCTTGTATGGCTTAGGCTCCGGTATGGGACGTTCTTCCGGGGACAGATCAAATATAAGACTAAATAAGCCAGTACTTCCTATGCCATCTACGGCAACATGGTGGATCTTGGAGATGATAGCTACAGACCCCTTAGGTACCTGGGGGATAGTATCCAGGCCTTCTACAAAAGTAAATGACCATAGAGGGCGCGACTGGTCCAGGGGTTCACTAAAAATCTGATTGGCCACCTTCCTAAGGGCTTTCCAATTTCCAGGCCGAGGCAGTGCAATGTGGTGCACATGCATATCAATGTCGAAGTTAGGATCATCTACCCAGTAAGGATAGTCTATGCTGAGGGGTACATAAACCAGTCGCTTACGTAAGTTCGGAACCGTATGTATACGGGAAAGGATGGTAGCTCTAAATCTTTCGAAATCAATAGATCCTTCAAGTACGCCTAAGCCACCTATGTGCATGGGACTGGTTGGTGTTTCTGCATATAGAAAGGTAGCGTCCAACCCACTAATAGCTTCTAAGTCTGTCCCTTTAAGTTGTTTGAGTATTTTATTTACCATCCGTAATCTTTTAGTCAGTATTGGAAGATAAAAACTTTTATCCACAATACTGCCTTTATTTCCCTAATTTTAAAGCTGTTATAAAGGAATAATCCTAGTTTATTCCAATTACTTAAACTGAAGGTAGCATGTCTCCAAAGAAAGATGAAACAGCCTCATTTATGCTTAGGTTTACGCAGAAAATTTTCAACAGTGAAAATGGGGAGCCCCAGGTACAGTGGAGAGGAAATATCCGGCACGTACAGGGAGGGGAGGAAAAACGGTTTTCTGATTTCGATGAAGCCCTGGGATTTATCCAAAGTAAATTGGCTGATCTCACCATAGGAGCCATGGAAGATAAACCGCTCGAAGAACAAAAGGGTATTTTATCCAAGAGCTTTGACCTTTGGAAGAAAATGGCTGTGGATGGTCCCAGGCTTATGATGGAAACCATAAAGGATCCCAAGAAGCAGGTGGAACAGCTTCAAGACCAAATCCAGGACCAGATAGAACAAGTAAAAGGAGGATTTACCCAAAAGTTAGAACTAAACTCATGGTTAGCAGCTTCTAAGAATGACTACCAACAAATCATGCAGACCCTAGGGCAACTATCTAAAGATATTGCTGAGCTAAATGAAAAGGTAGATCAGTTGTCCAAAAATAGCGATTAATGATTGCGGCCGAAGACCAGATAGAATTATTGCTGGCCAAAAAGGATACTGCTACTATTCAGGTTCAGACACTAGGTAGCTTCCAGCTTTGGCGTTCCTCCTCATTGGTACATCCGAAGGAGTGGGGCAGGGATGTTTCTATCCAACTCTTCCAGTTTTTTGTGACTAATCGGCATAGACATGGCCTGCATAAAGAACTCATTATTGATCGGATATGGGATGATCTGGATCCCAAGTCTGGAGAACAAAATTTTAAGGTAGCTCATCACGGTGTGAGTAAGGTATTAGAGCCTGAGCGGAAAAGTAGAGCAGAGTCTAAATACATCATTAGGCAAGGCCCTACCTACCATCTTGATTTATCAAATATTTGGCTAGATGTAGAAGCGCTTGATCAACTTATTGCTTTGGGTAACCAAACCCTTACAGATCAACCAAAACTGGCCCAAAGAGCATACCGCGAGGCTACGGAACTTTACCAGGGATCTTATTTACCTGCACGCTTGTATGATGACTGGACCAGTGAAGAACGCGAGCGTGTTCAGCTATTAACCTTAGGAGCTTTCATCAGCCTGAGCGAATTATTGATTAGGGAGAATCCCATGGAGAGTATTCGTCTGACCCAGCAAGCCTTACAAATTGATTCTACCTGGGAAGATGCCTACCGCATTCAGATGGAAGCTTATCTGGAGAAAGGGAATAGGCCCATGGCCATTAAAACCTACCACCAATGTGAGGGAATCCTTGAGAAAGAGTTTGGGGTAGAACCCCTGCCGGAAACCCAGCAAATTTATCGTAAGATTAGGGGTAAACAATAGATTAGAGTATTCTTCATCAGCCTGGTAAAGTGATAATCAGCTTTGAAAAGCTGAATTCAGAGAAAGTTTGGGTGCTATCTAATTATGCCGAGAAAAGTGCTGTGGTTGTAAACTCCCTACTATCTATGAGAACTAACAATATAAAAGCAAAGTTCTACTCTTAATGCCTACTCCACGGAGTGGGAAAAGGGAAAGAGGCCTTCACCATTTTTTTCAAAGTTTTCTTCACAACATAAACAGTAATTGCTATTACTGCTACATCATCAATGATGATAGGAAATGGATCAAAAATAACATACAATGTTGATAGGAACGAAGTAGCTATGGATTTGGCGATAACTGTGAAATTAATGAAGAATAAAGAGATTCTTGCGCCTAATGCTTCCATAAATTGTTCAGGGTCTGATAAGTAGGACCAAATACCCAAAAAACTACCAATAACTAATAAAGAACCTGCCACCCATAAAAATATTTCCATAAAAAGTTTAATTTAATTCTCAATAAGAAAATATATCATATAATGTTATTACGAATTCAATCTGATAGTGTTCAGTAAATATTTTCCTAGGTTCAAGTATGTCCTATTTTGACTGGACATATCTTTCTCCGATTAGTTATTAGTTTTTTATTCACCTGGCGGATTGGACTATACAAATTGTATGAAGTTTAGTCCTTCATGAGTAGAATTTAACTTGCTATCTATACACACTCATTAATCTACAGCTGCCTATCTGTCTGTTAGCTATCTATTTTTTCAATTGATAAAGCCTTGCTCCGAAGGTTAAATCAAGACTTCTTTTGTAAAAAATATTTTTCCTAACTGCGTATTACAGCCGCAAAATTAAGAACCCATTTAATCGGAAGATATGGAAGAAAATTATAAGGGAATTTCTTGATAGATTATATCATACTTACATGAGCCTAGAAGAAATTAGGGGTTTTCACTATCTCAGTGATCCGCTACTATCACTTTACCACCTCACTAATCAATACCTGCGGTTGAATATTAGTGTAGTTTGGAATGTCGCTCCTGATTTTCTCTGCATGTGGCCCAAAGGAGTTTTGATAGGCAGACAACTGCTCAAAGTAAAAGGTACCTACAGCTAAATAGGGGATAGGGTCTTCAGGGGTTCTACCGCCTACTCCTAGGTCTATCCTGTATGACTTCAGGGAGTCGCCAAAAAGTTTAGCTACCATAGGCATATGGGTATTGGCATAGTAGTCCATGTCAAAGGTGTGCCCCTCACCATTAGGATAAAGGATGGAGACTTTGATCATGCCTGGGCTAAGAGTAGATGGCTCTACAGCTGCTGAGGCTTCAGGAGCAGCTGGAGCTGTTGGTTGACAGCTACTGAGTAAGGCAAGCATACAAACGGTAAATAAAGGTACAAGGAATTTCATACAGCTAGAGATTGGAATCGGTACGTGAATCATTTCTCAAAGGGAACTATTAAGGTAATCTAATTCAGGCTTTTTACCTACTATTAAGTTTCCCCTACCTCTTATGATCTCCTGTCAGAGAACAGTGCTAAATTATTCCCTCAAACAAGTAGGTTAATCTTCTTTACATAGCCTAAAAAATTATACATAATATTGAATAAT